>JBPYEM010000148.1:0-5537 GCA_051985205.1 Candidatus Limnocylindrales bacterium
CGTGGAATACCGCGACAACGGGACCATCGTGTCGCCGTGACCGCCCAGGACGAAGGCGTGGGTGTCTTCGACGCTGACCCCCAGCTCGTCCGCAATGAAGGTCCGGAACCGTGCCGAATCGAGGACACCGGCCATCCCGAGCACGCGCTCGCGCGGAAACCCGGACGCCTCCATCGCGACGTGGCACATCGCGTCGAGCGGGTTCGTGACGACGATCAGGATCGCATCGGGCGAGTGCTGGGCCGCCGCCTGGACGACGGACCGAACGATCCCCGCGTTCTTGGCGAGCAGGTCGTCCCGGCTCATGCCTGGCTGCCTGGCGAGACCCGACGTGACGACGACGATGTCGCTGCCGGCGGTGTCCGCGTAGTCGTTCGTCCCGATAACCCGGCTGTCGTGGCGGACGACCGGCGCGGCTTCCGCGAGGTCGAGGCCCTTGCCCTGCGGCAGGCCCTCCACGATGTCGACGAGGACGACGTCGGCCAGCCCGGCCTCGGCGATCCGCTGGGCGGTCGTGGCGCCGACATTGCCGGCGCCGATGACGGTGACCTTGTTCCTGGCCATGGTGGATGTGACCTCGCGCTCAGGTGGTGGCTGTTGGCGGGAGCGTGGTCGGGTTGGACGGGCGCCGGGAGGCGGCGAAGGGCAGGAGCCGCCCACCCATTCTACGGAGACCTGCCGGAGGGGCAGCCGACCCTTGACATCCGTCGAGTCCGCGATGTCGACGGCCGCCGATGGCCCGCGTGAGGCGGGGGCCGGACGATCCGTCCAACATCCGCCATCGCCCTGGAGCCGACCGATGATCCACCCCGACACTGCCGCGACGATCCTGTCGCTCGTTCCCGCCGCGATCTTCGCCGCCATCCTCCTGGCCGTCGGCGCGATCGTCTGGTCCGTCGTCGCCACCGCGGAGCCGAGCGGCCCGCGGACGATGGATCCGGCCGCGTCGTGGCTGGCCGACGTCTGATGGTCACGCTGCTCTTCGCCGTCGTGATCCTCGCGGCGCCGGCCGCGCTCGTGATCCTCGCGCTCGTCGTCCTCGGCTCGGCGGTCGCCGGCCTCGTCGATGCGAGCGTCGAGGGCCTCGTCCGGCCGCAGACGTCCTGAGCCAGCGCCTCGCGCGGGCGATCAGCCCTCGCCCGGACCCGCGGTCTTCAGGTGCGGCGCGTCGCCGTTGACCCGCGGCCCAGACGCGCGCACCGCCTCGTCGACGCCCTCGGCGTAGGCCGCGAAGTTCTCGACGAACATCGTCGCGAGGGCGGCCGCCTGCCGGTCGTAGGCGTCGGGATCTGCCCACGTCTGGCGGGGTCGAAGGACCTCCGCCGGGACGTCAGGGCAACTCGTCGGGACCGCGACGCCGAACACCGGATCCGTCTCGTACGGGACGTCGTCGAGCGCGCCAGACAGCGCCGCCCGGACCATCGACCGGGTGTGATTGATGTTCATCCGCTCGCCGGTCCCGTACGGTCCGCCGGTCCAGCCGGTGTTCACGAGCCAGGCCCGGACGTTGTAGCGGTGCAGGCGGTCCGCGAGCATGGCGGCGTACTCACCCGGGTGGCGGGGCATGAACGGGGCACCGAAGCAGGCGGAGAACGTCGCCTGCGGCTCCTTCACGCCGACCTCGGTGCCGGCGAGCTTCGCCGTGTAGCCGCTGATGAAGTGGTACTGAGCCTGGTCCGCGGTGAGACGGCTGATCGGCGGCAGGACGCCGAACGCATCGGCAGTCAGCAGCACGACGTTCGTCGGCTGGCCGGCCATCCCCGTCGGATCGGCGTTGCCGATGAAGGGGAGCGGGTAGGCGGCGCGGGTGTTCTCGGTGAACCGATCCGAGTCGAGATCGAGCTCCCGGGTCCGCGGATCGAGGTCGACGTTCTCGAGGATCGTCCCGAACCGACGCGTGGTCGCGAAGATGTCCGGCTCGTACATCGGCGAGAGACGGATCGTCTTCGCGTAGCAGCCGCCCTCGAAGTTGAAGACGCCATCGACGCCCCAGCCGTGCTCGTCGTCGCCGATCAGGCTGCGGTCCGGATCGGCGGAGAGCGTCGTCTTGCCGGTGCCGCTGAGGCCGAAGAAGACGACCGTGTCACCGCCCTTGCCGACGTTCGCCGCCGAGTGCATCGGCAGCACGCCCTCGTCCGGCAGGAAGTAGTTCATCACGGTGAACGCGGACTTCTTGATCTCGCCGGCGTACTCCGTGCCGACGATGATGATCTCCATCCGGGCCAGGTTCAGGAGGATCGCCGTCTCCGATCGCGTGCCTTCGGTCTGGGGATCCGCCCGGAACGACGGGGCATCGATGATCGTGAAGTTCGGGACGAAGTCCCCGAGCTCGTCGGGGCTGGGCCGGCGGAAGAGATTGCGAGCGAAGATGCTCGCCCAGGCCGTCTCGGTATAGACGCGCAGGCTGCGGCGATGGGCGGGATGGGCGCCGACGAACAGGTCCTGGGCGTAGACCGGGCGATCTGCGAGATGCGCGGTGAGCCGCGCCCGGAGCCGGTCGTAGTGCTCCAGCGCGATCGGTCGGTTGACGTCGCCCCACCAGATCTTCCGGGCGGACGACGGCTCCTTGACGATGAACTTGTCCTTCGGGGAACGCCCGGTGTGGGTTCCGGTCCGGACGACGAGGGGACCTTCGGCGGCGATGATCCCCTCGCCCGCTCGAACGGCGTCCTCGTACAGCTCCGCCGTGGCGCGGTTGGCGCGGAGGACGCGGCCGATGGCGGTGCCGTCATCGGCCGGGGGCAACCCCTCGAAGTCGGTGGGACGGGTCGTGGACTGCGTCATCGGCTCGGACTCCTGTGCGCGGGCGATCGCACCCGATCGACCGGCCGCGCGTAGCTCGCTCGTGGCGCCGGAGCGCCGCGCCGAGGAAGTCGGCTTCCGCAGTCGCGTATTGCCGGCATCGTAGCGCAACCCGCTCGCAACTTGCCCGCAACCCAATGGTCCCGAGGCTTTCAGTCGTATGGCTGTCGCACCACGCGGCCCTGCGTGAACTGCGATCGACTGGTCAGCTGCGGTCGAGGGCGCCTCGGAGGTCGGCGATCAGGTCGTCCCCGAGCTCGATGCCGACCGAGAGACGAACCAGCGCGGGGTCGACCTCGAGCGCGGAGCCGGCGACCGACGTATGGGTCATCGCCGCCGGAATCTCGACCAGCGATTCGACGCCGCCGAGCGACTCGGCCAGGGTGAACAGGCGTGTCGCCTCGGCGACGAGCCGCGCCCGCTCGTCCGGCGACCGCCCGCGATGCGTCTTCGGGATGAACGAGACCATCCCGCCGCCCGCCCGCATCTGCCGGCCCTCCCCCACGAGACTCGCTCCGGGATGGGCCTGCGGACCAGCGGACAGACCGGGATAGAAGACGCGGTCGACGTCGTCGCGCTCGGCGAGGAAGGCCGCGACGGCCGCAGCGTTCGTCACGTGCCGATCCATCCGGACGTGCAGCGTCCGGAGCCCGCGAAGGACGAGGAAGCAATCCATCGGGCCGGGCACGCCGCCCATGGCGTTCTGGAGAAAGCGCAACCGCTCCGCGATCGCGTCGTCACTGGTGACGGCCACGCCGAGGATCGTGTCGCTGTGCCCGCCCAGGTACTTCGTCGCCGAGTGGAACGCGACGTCCGCTCCCAGAGCCAGCGGGTTCTGCAGCGCGGGCGAGGCGAACGTGTTGTCGACGACGAGGAGCGGTCGCGGGACGTGGGCCTCCTCTGCTCGCCGCCGGATCGCGTCGGCCGCAGCGCGGATGTCGGTCAGCTTCAGGTTCGGGTTCGACGGGGTCTCGAACCAGACGAGCCGCGTCCGGCCGGTCAGCTGCTCCCAGAGCTGATCGGGCCCGGCGGACAGGTCGACGAAGCGGGCCTCGGCGGAGCCGCTGGGCCGATGGACCTTCTCGAGGTACCGATACGTCCCGCCGTAGACGTCGTCCCCGACGACGATCTCCTGGTCGGCCGTCGCGAGCTGGGCGATTGCGGCCGTCGCCGCGGATCCGCTCGCGAAGGCGATCCCGTGGGTTCCGCGCTCCAGCGCGGCGACGGCACGCTCGAGGCGCTCGCGGGTCGGGTTGGCGGATCGCGCGTAGTCGTAGCCGCGGCGCGGCCGGTCGACGCCGTCCTGGGCGAACGTCGAGGTCTGGTAGATCGGTGGAGACACGGCGCCCGTCAGCTCGTCCGGTTCGGCGCCGGCATGGACCGCCAGCGTCTCGAACGCGTCGTGCGCGGCATCCTGCGGGGCCATCGGCCAATGATGTCATCCGCCGGCGGCGTCGAAACGAACCAATTCGTGCTAGCGTGCAGGTGCACGTTTCTCACTCACGTCACCGCCCTCCCGGAGCTCCCGCATGGCCACCAACCCCGTCACCGCCCCGACGCCAACGTCGGCGGCCGCCACGACAGCCCCACCGCCGGTCGGGCGGCTCGCGACGTGGCGTTACGTCCTGAACACGGCGAATCTCCCGGAGGGGATGACCCACCCCGACGCGATCAGCAAGTGGCTCGTGATCACGCGCGCGGCGGTCTTCTCGATGACCGCGACGTCCGGGCTGATCGGGGCGCTGCTGGCGATCGGTGCCGCCCGGCTGACCGGCGAGGTCAGCGTGAACTGGCTCGACCTCGTGCTTGCGGTGGTCGGCCTGGTCGTCGCGCACGCCGCGAACAACATGATCAACGACTACTTCGACCTGGAGGGCGGCGTCGACACGGACGACTACGTCCGCGCGCTGTACGCGCCGCATCCGATCCTGTCGGGCTGGGTGACGAAGCGTCAGCTCGGGACGGCGATCCTGATCGCGAACGCGATCGACCTCGCGATCATGCTGTTCCTGACCGCCGCCCGCGGCCCGCTCGTGATCGGCTTCGCGCTCGCGGGACTCTTCATCTCCGTCTTCTACGTCGCGCCGCCGATCCGCCTGAAGCATCACGGCCTCGGCGAACCCGGCGTGTTCCTCGTGTGGGGCCCGCTGATGGTCGTCGGGACGTTCTTCGTCGCGACCGGCGCCATTCCCGCCTGGACGTGGGTCGCCTCGCTGCCCTACGCGATCCTCGTGACGACGGTCCTCTTCGGGAAGCACATCGACAAGATCCAGGCCGACACGAAGAAGGGCGTCCGAACGCTGCCGGTGATCCTCGGTGAGGCACGCGCCCGGGCGGTCGCGCGCTGGCTGATGATCGCCTTCTACCCGATCGTCGTGGGCGCGGCGCTCGTGGGCTGGATCGGGCCGTGGGTTGCGCTCGTCCTGCTCGGCGTGCCGCGACTGATCGAGGTCCTGCGGACGTTCTCCCGGCCGCGGCCCGATGTGCCGCCGCACAGCTACGTCGGCTGGCCACTGGGGTTCGTCGGCGCGGCGTTCATCCACACGCGACGAGCCGGCGGGCTGCTCGTCCTCGGGCTTCTCCTGAACGCGCTCCTCCCGATGCACCTGCCCTGGGCCTGACGGGCTCCGGCGTCGGCGCCGGATGAGGCGCCGCGTGCATCCGTTCAGACGATGCCGGCGAGGACTGATCCAGGGATCGCACTGCTCGCCGATCCCACTCGGCGTCGACGCCGG
>JBPYEM010000149.1:0-2245 GCA_051985205.1 Candidatus Limnocylindrales bacterium
TCGGCTTCATCAACTGCATCCCGGTGTTCATCGGGCGTGAGGCCTACTGGCAGCGCCGGTTCGCCGAGGAAGGCCTGCCGATCATCGGCGACGACATCAAGAGCCAGGTCGGGGCGACGATCAGCCACCGCGTCCTGACCCGCCTGTTCATGGACCGCGGCGTGCGCATCGACCGCACGTACCAGCTGAACTTCGGCGGCAACACCGACTTCCTGAACATGCTCGAGCGCGAGCGCCTCGAGTCCAAGAAGATCTCGAAGACGAACGCCGTCACCTCGATGCTCGACTACGAGGTCAGCGAGGACGACGTCCACGTCGGCCCGAGCGACCACGTGCCGTGGCTCCTCGACCGGAAGTGGTGCTACATCCGGATGGAGGGCACGACCTACGGCGACGTGCCGCTCAACGCCGAGCTCAAGCTCGAGGTCTGGGACAGCCCCAACAGCGCCGGCGTCGTCACCGACGCGATCCGCTGCCTGAAGCTGGGCCTCGATCGCGGGCTCAAGGGCACGCTCGTTGCGCCGAGCTCGTACTTCATGAAGAGCCCACCGATCCAGATCCACGACGACATCGCCCGCGAGCGGGTCGAGGCATTCATCCGCGGCGAGGACAACGAGACGCTCGTCGGGACCGAGAACCTCACGCAGGCGCAGCTCCGGAAGCTGGCATCGACGGCGCCGGCGCCGAAGAAGGCGGCAGCCGCGGCCGCCAGGTGACGAACGAACCGGCAACCTCCAAGGAGGCCGGGCACCCCGCGTCCGAGGTCGGACGCCGAGCTCCGTCGCGGCCATCCGCCCGCGGACTCGAAGCGCCGCACCGGCGGAAGTCGCCCGGCTCCCGGGATCCGGGAGCGAACGGCATCCTGGGCGGCCTGCGGTTCCGGCTGGGCCGCGCCCAGGCTCGGCTCGCCGGGCGGCCGCTCGAGAAGCTCGCCGTCTCCGCCTATGGCGTCGCGGTCTGGGTCGTCGCCCACGTTCCGCCGCGCGTCGCGATGTGGGTCATCGGAACCGCCAACCAGCTGGGCTATCGGCTGTGGCCGACCAAGCGCGCCTGGTCGAATGCGAACTTCGGCCGGGTCAGCGGCCTGCCGCCGGACGACCGGCGCGTCCGGCGACTCGCGCTTCGCGCGTATCGCGAATACGCCCGGTACCTCGTCGAGGTGATGCGGCTCGAGTCGCTTTCGCCGGACGAGGCGGTCCGCCGGGTGGACCAGACCGACCTCGAACGGATCGAGGAGATCTGGCGCTCCTCGCCGGGTGGACTGATCTTCGCCCTGGGCCATGTCGGCAACAACGAGGCAGTTGCGGCGGGCGTCGCGAACCGCGGCTGGCCGATCAGCGTCGTCGCCGACGACTCGTCGTTCCCGGAGATGTTCGATCGGTTCCGCCGGCTCCGCGAGGCGTGGGGCGTGCACGTGATTCCCTGGCGGAACCTTCGCGAGATCTATGCGGTCCTGAAGCGCCGCGAGATGCTCGCGCTCCTCATCGACTGGGGGTATCGCGCCGATGGCGTCCCGGTCCGGCTCTTCGGGGCGTGGACGACGCTCCCGGCAGGGCCGGCGACCCTCGCGGCGAAGACCGGGTCCGTGATCCTGCCGGTCGCCATCCGGCGGAGCGACGACGGCAGCTTCCATGTGTCGTTCGCGCCGCTGATCACGGTCGCCTCCGCCTCGGACGGCGACGTCGCCCGGGCGACGCAGCTGATCGCCGACAGCCTCCAGGCGACCGTCGCCGCGGCGCCCTCCCAGTGGTACAGCTTCAAGCCGATGTGGCCCGCGACCGAGGCCGAAGGCAACGAGCTCGCTGCCCGTGCGTCGCGGCTGCTCGGTGCCAACGACAGCGTGCATGGCTCCGGAGCCGACGCCGGGGCGGTCGCCAGCGGCGCGGCCGTCGGCGGGGGACCCGTCGGGACCGGACCCGTCGGCGGGGGAGCTACCGCAGTGTCCGTGGCCTCGCCGGCAGACTCGTCACCAGAGGCCACGCCGCCGATCGACCCCGAGCTCGCGCCATCGTGACCGCGGCGGCCGACCGCGCGGGCCGTGGCCGACCGCGCGGAACGTTCACGCAACGAGCCCGCGTCGTCGCGCTTCGCGTCGCGTCCTGGGTCGCGTGTCGGTTGCCGGATCGCGTCGCGACCGGCCTCGCCGACCTCGCGGGCGACCTCTGGCGCCGCCTCGCGCCGAAGCGCCGCGAGCAAGCGGCCCGCAACTTCGCCCGGGTCGCGCGATCGCTCGACGATCGGGGCC
>JBPYEM010000150.1:0-4921 GCA_051985205.1 Candidatus Limnocylindrales bacterium
CGTAGACGCCGGTCGCGACGGTCGCGGCGTTCAGGTAGGCGAAGAGCGGTCGCATCGCGTGGTCGATCGCGAGGGAGTGCCGTGGCGTGCCGCCGGTGGCGGCTAACAGCGTCGGCATCCCGGCCAGCCCATCGCGCTCGAGGACGTCGAAGAACAGCTTGAAGAGGCCGCTGTACGACGCGCTGAAGATCGGCGTGACCGCGATCAGGCCGTCGGCGGCAAGCACCTCGTCGATGGCGGTCTGCAAGCTCGGGGCGGGGAAGCCCGTGAGGAGGTGGTTTATCAGCTCCTGGGCATGGTCGCGGAGCTCGATCACCCGGACGTGGGGCTCGATCCCCGCGTCACGGAGATGCCGTTCGGCCGCCGCGGCAAGCCGGTCCGCGAGGAGGCGGGTCGAGGACGGCACGCCGAGTCCGGCCGTGACGACCACGATCGATCGAGCGGGGGAGGGAACGGGCTCGTTCATGCGCCGACGCCGGCCGGGGTCCGCGGCTCGGTCGTCGCGACGCCATTCGCCGCGAGACGGGCCGCGAGGCGTGGATGCACCGGCGCCTCCGGCACGTCCGGCGCCCGACCGATCGCGAACTCCCGCCGGAGGACCGGCACGACGAGCTCGCCCAGCATCTCGATCTGCTCGTGGACGACGGATCGAGGCAGGCCGGCGTGATCGACCAGGAACAATTGCCGCTGGTAGTCGCCGACGATGCCCCGGAACGCGAGCGTTCGGTCGATCACCTGCTGCGGGCTGCCGACGGTCAACGGCGTCTGGGCCATGTAGTCCTCGAGCGATGGACCGCCGCCGTACACCGGAGCGTTGTCGAAGTACGGCCGGAACTCGCGGATCGCATCCTGGCTGTTCTTCCGCATGAAGACCTGCCCGCCCAGGCCGACGATCGCCGTCTGCGCGGGGCCGTGGCCGTAATGCTCCCATCGGCGTCGGTAGAGCTCGACCATCCGCCGAACGTGGTCGGCCGGCCAGAAGATGTTGTTGTGGAAGAAGCCGTCGCCGTAGTAGGCGGCCTGCTCCGCGATCTCGGGACTTCGGATCGAGCCGTGCCAGACGAATGGCGGCACCCCGTCGAGCGGCCGCGGGGCGGAGGTGAAGCCGGTCAGCGGCGTCCGGAACTTGCCCTCCCAGTCCACGACGTCCTCTCGCCACAGCCGATGAAGCAGCGAGTAGTGCTCGTAGGCGAGCGCGATCCCGTTCCGGATGTCGAAGCCGAACCAGGGGTACACCGGACCCGTGTTGCCGCGGCCCATCATCAGGTCCACCCGGCCGTCGGCGAGGTGCTGGAGGTAGGCGTAGTCCTCGGCGATCTTCACCGGATCGTTCGTGGTGATCAGCGTCGTCGCCGTCGAGAGGATCAGGCGCGACGTCTTGGCCGCGACGTAGCCCATGAACGTCGTGGGCGACGACGGCACGAACGGCGGGTTGTGATGCTCGCCGGTGGCAAAGACGTCCAGCCCGACCGCCTCGGTCTGCAGGGCGTAGGCGACCATCGCCTCGATCCGCTCGTGCTCCGTCGGCACCGACTCGGTCGTGGGGTCAGGGGTCACGTCCCCGACGCTGAAGATTCCGAACTGCATCTCAAACCTGATCCTGATCCATCCAACGGAGCGTCGGGCGGGCGTTCCGAGCCCGGCTGCTTGCGTCCACCTTACCGCGAAGATGGTTGCGTCTGCAACTACTTTCTCGGCAGCAGCGGGGTTGACAGACGGGGTCGGGTGATGTTCAATCACGACATCGTTCTATAACGTAGTAGTTATGGAGGCCACCACGGACACGCTGAGCTCGGTCTTCGGTGCTCTGGCGGACCCGACACGGCGGGCGATCCTCGCCCGTCTCGCGGAGGGCCAGGACCTGACGGTGGGAGAGCTGGCGAAGCCGTTCCGGATGACCCAGCCGGCGATCTCGAGGCATCTCAAGGTCCTCGAGGGGGCCGGGCTCATCTCCCGGCAGCGACGCCAGACCGCCCGCCTGAGCCACCTGGAGGGTGACGGCCTGAAGGACGCCTCGGAATGGCTCGAGCGCTATCGGTCGCTCTGGCAGGACCGCCACGACCGGCTTCAGGCGCTCCTCGCGACGATGCTGCCGCCGGCGGCGACGCCCGGGCCCGAATCGGCGCCCGGCCCTCGTTCGCCGGTCCGTTGATCGTCACCAATCGAACAGGAGGAACCATCGTGGGAACCACGTCGATCAATGCCCCCAAGGACCGTCCGTTCATCGATCTCGAGCGGACGTTCGATGCCCCCGTCGACCTGCTCTATCGGGCCCACACGGACCCGGAGCTGCTCAAGCAGTGGCTCGGTCCGGACCGTTACGAGATGACGGTCGAGGAGTACGACGTCCGCGACGGCGGCCGGTGGCAGTACACCCATCACGACCCCGACAGCGGCGCGGCCTACGGCTTCCACGGCGTCTTCCACGGCCGACCCTCGACGGCGGGGATGGTCCAGACCTTCGAGTTCGACGGCGCGCCCGGCCACATCAGCCTGGATGCCTTGACGTTCGAACCGGACGGCGCCCGGACCACCATCCGCATCCACTCGGTGTTCCAGTCGGTGGAGGCCCGCGACGCGATGATCGAGAACGGCATGGAGCGAGGCCTCAACCAGGGCTATGCCCGCCTCGACACGCTCCTTGGCAGCCTCGTTGCTCCGGTGGCCTGAGGTGGACTTCACGCTCGAGCTCGTGGTCGTGCCCGTGTCGGATGTCGACCGGGCGAAGGCGTTCTACGCGGAGCGCTGTGGGTTCCACGTCGACGTCGATCGGACGTTCAGCGACGACTTCCGGGTCGTCCAGCTCACGCCATCGGGCTCGGGCTGCTCGATCTCGATCGGCAAGGGCCTCGCGAAGATGACGGCGGGCTCACTCCAGGGCCTCCAGCTCTGCGTGACCGACATCGACGCGGCTCGCGCGCAGCTCACGGCAGGCGGCGTCGACGCGACGCCGGTCCGCCACATCGAGGACGGGGAGTGGCTCGACGGACACGGTGGCCCGTGGAACTCCTTCTTCTTCTTCGACGATCCGGACGGCAACGGCTGGACCGTGCAGGAGAAGCCGGCGACGGCCTGACCCTCTCCATCGCACCTTCCGGCGGCGAGGACGCGACGCGGCCTCGCCGCCTCCGCGCGCCCGTCCGGCCCCCACCGCGATCGCGGCGCCGCCTCGCCGGCTGTCGCGTCCGGCGAGATTCATGGCGCCTGCGGGCACCGACATCTCGCCTGCCGCGCAGCCTCTGGGCGACGCCGCGTGCCCGACTGATCTGGCAGGGACGGGCGCGGCCTGCGCCCGCGAGAGTGAAGACGGCAACCCTCTCGACGGGCATCCTAGTGACGGGTGGCGGGGCGTCCGTCGTGTCCGACCGCCACCGATCGACCAGGGAGGGCATCCCGTGCACCCCGAGCCACTGCCACGATCGATCGCCGGACTCGAGGTCCCGCAGGACGACGTCTCGGCGGCGACGTGGGCGTGGGCACGGCGCCATCTCCCGGCCTATCTGCTCCGGCACTCCGTTCGCTCGTACTGCTGGGGAGCGGCGCTCGCGCACCGGGAGGGGTGGGCGTTCGACGCTCAGATCCTGTGGTCGGCGTCGCTCCTCCATGATCTCGGCCTGACGAGGATCGAACGGAACACGATGTGCTTCGAGGTCGAGGGCGCGGAGATCGCCCGGCCGCTTCTCGAGGGATTCGGCCTCCACGCGGACGCTGCCGACCGGGCGGCGATCGCGATCATCCTCCACATGCAGCCGAACGTGACGCTGGCGGACGGCGTCGAAGCGGTCCTCCTCGACCGAGCGACCGGCCTCGACGTCCGCGGCCTCGGGTTCGACCTCGTCGAGGCCCGGACCCGGGACGCCGTAGCGGCGGCCTACCCGCGCGCCGACTTCGATCGTCGCTTCGAGGCCGCGATCGCGCGCGAGGTCGCCCGACGGCGCGATTGCCAGAGTGCCCGCCTGCTCGGCGACGGCCCCGGGCGTCGATCGAGGCTCGCGGAAGGGATGGCCGCCTCGCCGTGGGCATCAGCGCGGTTTGGTGGATAACCGGCTTGTCCTCGGCGGCGGAGAGGTTCACGCTGGCCCTCCGCGAATCAGGAGGGTGCTTTCGATGACCGAGTCTGCGGAGATGGCGGCCGCGTTCCAGGCGGCCCTCGAGACGAACGACTACGGCAAGATCGCCGAGCTGACGCAGCGCTACGCGAGCGACGACTTCGTCCAGGAATGGCCGCAGTCCGGCGAGCGGATGAGCCGCGAGGCCTCGATGCGGCTGCTCGAGGCGTACCCGGAGCAGAGCGGGACGCAGCCGCAGTTCACCTACAAGCGGATGATCGGCGGCGGCGACGTCTTCATCATCGAAGGCAGCATCGACTACGGCGACGGCGTGCCGGTGAGCTATGTCGGGATCGGCGAGCTCCGCGATGGCAAGGTCGCCAGGCTCACGGAGTACTTCGCAAATCCATTCGAGGCGCCGGCGTGGCGGGCGGACTTCGTGGAGCGAATCGGCGCAACCGTCTGATCCCCGCGGCGGGAGCCGCCCGCAGACGATCCGACTGACGAGGCGCGCCGGGACGATCGGAGCGTCGACGACCGGCCTCGATTCCCGCGGTCATCCCCGGCGGGCATGCCGTCCTTCGGCCCGTTCGTCACGGTCGCGCCGCTCTTCTCGTTCCCGGCACCGTAGACGACCGTCGCTGGACCTGGGTGACCTTGGTCCCGTCGCTGCGAAGCCGGCGTCAGCCGAACGAGACCGGTCCGACCACCAGTGGCGCCGCGACGGCGGCGGCGAACACGAGCGCCGCAGCGATGGACCCGAACACCCCGACTGCGACGCCGTGGCGCATCGCCGTCGAGGCGATCTCGATCGAGACGAATGCGCCTGCCGCGAGCAGGGCCGGCGGCAAGGCGATGTTCGCAATGACGGT
>JBPYEM010000151.1:0-2703 GCA_051985205.1 Candidatus Limnocylindrales bacterium
ATCCGGTCGTTCGTCGCGGATGGCGCTCGCCTCAGCCTCCACGTGGGCGGGGGGATCACCGCGCGGAGCGCGCCGGCCGACGAATGGGCCGAGACCGTCGCCAAGGCCCACGGGCCGCTCGACGCGATCGGTGGGCGCGAGATCGCATGACTCCCGCGAGAGGCCAGCGGTGACGGACTCCGGCGAGCGGCTGAAGACCGCCGGCCGGCCGGGCGTCCAGTCGACGCCCGCCATGGGCACGACGTCCAGCCACGTCTGGGTCGACGGCCGGATCGCCGAAGCGACCGCGCCGGCCCTGACCGTCTACGACCGGGGCTTCCAGCTCGGCGACGGCGTCTTCGAGACGCTGCGCGTCCGCGGCGGCCGGCCGACGGAGCTTGCGGAGCACGTCGCTCGGCTGCAGCGGTCTGCGGCCGGCTTGGGCATCCCACTGCCGGACGGCATCGCCCGGACGCTCGAGCTCGCCATCGACGACCTGCTGATCTCCGAGGGACTCGGTGGCCCCGATGGCGATGCCAGCATCCGGATTACCGTCTCCCGCGGCGCGGTCCTGACGCGCGGACTCCTCCCACCGGACGAGCACCCCGCGCCGACGGTCGTCGTCCAGGCCTGGCCCGTGCCGCCGGTCCCCGCCGGCCACCTCGAGGCGGGCCTGCATCTCGTCGCCAGTGCCGTCCGCCGCGACCCCGAGAGCCCGCTGTCTGCGCTGAAGACGACCTCGCGCGCCGACTACGTCTTCGCCCGGATGGAGGCCCGCGCCGCCGGCGCGGATGACGCGCTCTTCCTGACGATCGACGGCTATCTGTCCGAGGCGACATCCGCGAACCTCTTCCTGGTCCGCGGCGAGGTGCTCGCGACGCCGTCCCTCCGATGCGCCATCCTGCCGGGCACGACTCGCGACTGGATCCTCCGCTGGGCCGCGAGCGTCGGGCTCCGGGTCGACGAGGGCTTCCTGACGGCCCGAGACCTCGCCGAGGCGGATGAGGCGTTCCTCTCGAGCTCCGTAGCCGGGATCCTGCCCGTCACCCGGTTCGAGGACGCCCCGATCGGGACGGGCAAGCCCGGGACGTGGACCGCCCGTGCTCGGGCGGATCGCGAGGCGTTCATCCGGGGCCCGGCGTGACCCGCGACGAGCTGATCGCCCGGACCCGCCAGCTCGTCGAGGAGGGCGACCGGCTCCAGTCCGATCCGACCCTGCGTGGGCTCCAGACCTGGCTCCAGCTCTCCGACGACCTGCTCGTTGCGGCCTGGGGATCGATGGACCGCTACCACCTTGCCTGGCTGATGGTCGGCAAGCCGAAGTCGATCGTCCGCGGCCGTCCGATGACGCCCGACGAGGAGGCGGCGTACGTCCGGGAGGTGGCCGAGGCGAAGACGGCCGCGCTGCGGATGAGCCTGGATGCGGTCGAGCGACAGTCGATGCCGTTCGTCGGCGAGGAGCGCGGCATCGGGGCGGGCCAGGGGATGGGCGCGGTGCCGGAGAGGCGACCGACGCGGGGACCGGACGGCGAGCGGCGCGCGTGACGACGCCCGCGACGACGACGGACGCGACGACGACGGCCGCGGCCGGCGGTACCCGCCAGGTCCCGGTGCCGGACGCGATCGCCCGGGACTACCTGCTGCTGGCGTTGCGGCTCGAGCAGCATGCCCCCGGCCTCGTCGACGGCTACTTCGGCCCGGCGGATCTCAAGGCGCAGGTCGACCTGGAGCAGCTGCGGCCACCGGCCCTGCTGGTCGAGGATGCCTCAGCGCTCCTGGACCGCGTGACGGCGGACGTCGACGAAGCGGACCGGCGCCGGTGGCTGGCGGACCAGGTCGTGGCCCTCGGGACGCACGCGGAACGGCTGGCCGGCGCTGACCTTCCCTATCTGGAGGCGGTGACCCGGTTCTTCGCGTGGACGCCGATCGCCCGCGACGAGTCGGTCTTCGACGCGGCCGCGGCGGAGATCGACGGGCTCCTTCCCGGAGACGGGTCGGTCGCCGCTCGCCTGGCCGAATGGGACCGTCGGTTCGAGATCCCGGTCGAGCGCCTGCCGGCCGTCGTCGACTGGCTGGTTGCCGTCTTCCGCGATCGGGTCCGGCTGGCGTTCGGGCTGCCGCACGGTGAGGCCATCCGCTTCCAGCTGGTCCGGGACCAGCCGTGGACCGGCTACAACTGGTACGAGGGCGGGCTGCGGTCGCGATTCGATCTGAACACGGACCTCCCGATGACCGCGTCGGAGCTCGTCCACGTGGCGGCGCACGAGGCCTATCCCGGGCACCACACGGAGCACGCGCTTCGCGAATCCGACCTCGTGGACGGGCTCGGACGGCTCGAGGCGAGCATCCTGCTGATCAACACGCCGGAGTGCCTGATCAGCGAAGGCCTGGCGGACGTCGGCCATCGGTTCGCCTCACCGCCGGAGAGCGAGGCCGACCTCCTCGTCGAGCTGTACGAGCGGGCGAACCTCCCGATCGCCGCCGATCGTCTCGAGGCGCGAGTGGCGGCGGAGACGACGGTCGCCCTCCGCCCCCCGCGGCGTCGGCTCCACGAATCGCGGGTGAACGCCGCCCTGATGCGGCATGCGGACGGCCGGTCGCGCGAGGAGGTCCTGGCGTTCCTCGAGCGGATCGGGCGCTACGCGCCCGCGGTCGCAGCGAAGCGCCTCGAGTTCATCGAGCACCCACTCTGGCGGACGTACGTGCACGTCTATCACGAGGGCG
>JBPYEM010000152.1:0-2544 GCA_051985205.1 Candidatus Limnocylindrales bacterium
CGCTTCTCACGACGGTTGGTGTCGTGACGAGCTTCAGGGACACTGCCACGGTCGCGGGGATCCGCTACTACTACCGGATCGTCGCGATCAACTCGCTCGGAACCGGCGCCGAATCAAGTGAGGTGAACGCCCGCGCCCGGTAGGGCAGACGCTTGGTGCGCCCGCGTGATGAAACCCGTTGCCCGCGCAACCGGTTGGCGAGGAGCCGGTGCTATTCTCGCCCGCGTGACCACGCTCGCTCCTGACGAGGAGCCGGCCTGTCCGGGCACGATCGACGCCCGGCGGCAAATCCACCCGGATCGAGACGCTCCGACCGCGCCCGATCGCCCGCTCGTCGCCCGTCGCATCGCCTTTGGCGACGTCCCCCGCGAGACCTGGGATCGCCTCGCCGCGGCGAATCCGTGGTCGACACCCTTCAGCAGCTGGGCCTTCCAGCGCGCCTGGTGGGACGCGTATGGGTCGGCCGCCCACGATCAGACGCTGGCGGTCTGTCGCCAGTCCGGCGCGACGGACGAGCCGATCGCGATCGTCCCGCTCATGCACCGCCACGAGGTCGAACCGACCGATGCGGATGTCGCGACGAAGATCCGCCACGGTGACGATCGGGCGCTGACCCCGGTCTCGCCCACGGCGAAGGCGGTCTTCTTCGGCGCCTCGTACCACGCCGACTACGCGACGGTCCTCGGTGCGCCGGCGGACCTTCCGGGGGTCGCCGCGGCCGTCGCGCAGCACCTCGCGGAGGCGGCCCACGGTGGCCACGCCGACCCGGATCACCCCAAGCCGTGGGACGTGGTCGACCTTCGTCGCCTGCGGTGCGGCGATCCTACGGCGGACGCGCTGGCTGCCGCCTTCGGCCAGCGGGAGATCGCCGAAGGCTGGACGTTGAACGTCGAACGCGAGGACGTCTGCCCGGTCGTTCGGATCCCGGACGGGATCGACTTCGAGGGCTACCTGGGGACGCTCGACAAGAAGGCTCGCCACGAGATCCGCCGGAAGCTTCGCCGGGCCGAGGCCGCGGGCGAGGTCGGGCTGGTCCCGTCGGAGGATCCGCTCGCCGATCTCGAGCAGTTCATCCGGCTCCACCAGGCGAAATGGGGTGCCGATGGACTCTTCCCGCCGACCCCCGGCGGTGAGATGTCGCGCGTCTTCGTCCGGCGCTGGTTCGAGGAGAGCGGCACGAACGGCCCGGTTCGCCTTCGCTTCGTGACGGTCGGCGGCCGGCGCGTCGCGGCCGGCATCACCGTTCGCGACGGCAACCGCGAGATGTTCTACAACGCCGGCGCGGATCCTGAGGCGCGGGAGCTGTCGCCGGGCGTCCTGTTCATCGCCGAGGCGATCCGGGCGGCCATCGAAGAGGGCGTCCGATCCTTCGACTTCCTCCGCGGCGACGAGTCCTACAAGTACGAGTGGGGCTCCGTCGACGAGCCGATCCAGCGGCTGCTCGTCCGCCGGGCCGGCGACGGGAGCGGGTCATGACCGCGCCCCCAGCCTGGGACCCCTGTCTCGTCCCGATCGAGCATCTTGAGATGCCCGGTCCCGCGCGGGTCCGCGTCGTCGAGATCCTTGCGACCGGGACGAACGGCGGCGCGCAGGAGCACCTGTTCTCCCTGATGAGCCGGCTCGACCCGGCGCATTACGACGCGTCGGTCGTGGCCCTCTCCGCGGGCAGCGCCGTCCGGAAGCTGGAGCGGCACGGCGTTCCGGTCACCGTGATCGACGAAGCGGATGACGCCGCCGCGGTGCGCGCGCTGACCGCTCACCTGGCAATGGTTCGCCCGGATGTCATCCACACCCACATGTTCCGGGCGGACGTCATCGGGACGAAGGCGGCGCTCGCCCTGGAGGCCGCCGGCCACCGCCGGCCATACGTCGTGTCGACCGTGCACTCGTCGCGGGTCCGCTCCGCCGACGACCGCGAGCTCCTTCGAGCGCTGACGCCGCACATGGACCAGCTGATCGCGGTCAGCCAGTCCATCGTCAAGAAGATCGCGGACGAGCACCGGACGGGAGCCCCGGTGAAGCTGATCTACAACGGGGTCGACCTCGATCGCTTCGATCACATCGAGCCGTGCTGCACCCTCCGCGACGAGTACGGGATGGAGCCCGGTTCGCAGATCGTCGGCGTCGTCGCCCGGCTGGAGCCGGAGAAGGGCCACCAGACGCTGATCGAGGCGTGGCCCACGGTGCTGCGCGACGTCCCCGACGCGTATCTGTTGATCGTCGGGGAGGGTTCGCGCCGCGAGTTCCTCGAGAGCTGGGCGGCCGCCCACAAGGTCGCCCATCGGGTGATCTTCACCGGCCGGCGCGACGACGTGCCCGCGGTGACGGCCGCGCTGGATGTCGCCGTCCTTCCATCGTGGCGCGAGGCCCAGGGCCTGTCGATCCTCGAGGCGATGGCGCTCTCCAGGCCCGTCGTCGCGTCCGATGTCGGCGGGATCCCGGAGATGATCCAGAACGGGGTGACGGGCCTCCTCGTCGAGCGCGACAACCCGATCGCGCTGGCGAACGCCATCGTGCGGCTCCTGACCGACCACGCGTACGCGG
>JBPYEM010000153.1:0-6309 GCA_051985205.1 Candidatus Limnocylindrales bacterium
ACGAAGGTCGAGAAGACCGTGCCGAGGTCCGTCGTCCGGTGCTGGTTGAGGACCGTGCCGACGAGCACGATCGCGGCGACGCCGACGACGTGCCACCAGACGGAGAGGTCGTTCAGGAACTTCACGAGCCGGATGCCGAACGTGTTGAGCAGCCCGTGGATGAAGAGGACGACCGCGAGGATGAGGATCGTGACCGCGGGAGCCGTCGAGACACCCCACACGATGTTCAGGAAGGCGTTGATGAAGAAGGCCAGCCCGAAGTCGATCCCGGCGGTCACGGCGACCTGGCCCACGAAGTTGAACCAACCGACGAACCACCTCCACGCCGCGGGATTGCCGCCCGATTCGGGGGCGAGCTTCGCGGCCCCGTAATAGAGCCCGCCGGCGGTCGGATAGCTCGAGGCGACCTCGGCCATCCCGAGCGCGACGATCGTCACGAAGATCCCGACGACCAGCCAGCCGAGCGTCATCACGGCAGGACCGCCGGTGTTCATCGCGAAGTAGAACAGCGTGAGGCAGCCCGACAGGATCGAGATGATCGTGAACGAGACCGCGAAGTTGCTGAACGTCCGCATCCCGCGGCGAAGCTCCTGGGCATACCCCAGCTGATGGAGTCGTTCGGTGTCCGAACCGGCCATCCCTTCCTCCAATCCGTCGTCGGTGCGCAAGCCGTGACGTTTTCGCGGGACGCGGGGACTCCCCCGCGGCAACAATAGGCGCCGGGGATCGGGGCCACAAGGCGGCGGCGCAGGCACGGACGAGGCGTCCCCGCCGACCCGGGAGGACCAGATGGGCGACCGTCTCGCAGGCAAGGTGACGATCGTGACGGGAGCCGGCTCGGGCATCGGCCGGGCGACCGCGATCCGGTTCGCGGAGGAGGGCGCCCGGGTCACGTGCGTCGACATCGACGGCGACGCCGTCCGGACGACCGCGGCCGGGATCGGCGATGCGGCGGTCGGCGTCGCTGCCGACGTCTCGGATCCGCGCCAGGTCCAGGCCTATACGGATGCGACCGCGGAGCGCTGGGGAGGCGTCCACGCCGTCTTCAACAATGCCGGCGTCAACATCCCGGGTGTCTTCCACGAGGTGCCGGACGAGGTGGTCGACCGGACCCTGAACGTCAACGTCAAGGGCTGCATCTACGGCTGCCGCTACGCGATCCCGCACATGCTTCGCGGGGGCGGCGGCTCGCTCATCAACACGAGCTCCGTGAACGGCCTCGTGGCGGAGCCGTTCCTCGCCGTCTACGCGACGTCGAAGGGCGCGATCGTGATGCTCAGCAAGGGCATCGCGCTCGACTATGCCAAGCAGAACATCCGCTGCAACGCGATCGCGCCCGGCTGGGTGGACACGCCGATCAACTACGCCCACGCCGAGATGCTCGGCGGTCTCCGGGAGGTCTATGCGACGATCGACTCGTTCCAGCCGATCGGCCGGCCGGGCGAGCCCCGCGAGATCGCGAACGTCGCGCTGTTCCTCGCCTCGGATGAGTCGTCGTTCGTGACGGGGAGCGTCCTCGTCGCGGACGGCGGGATGACCGCGAAATGACGCCGCCGACCGCCCGTGGCGCCGGCGCAGGAGGGCCCCGATGACCGTCGCCACGCACACGGACCACGGCACGCACCAGGGCGGCGCCGAGCACCCCCGGCTGCAGGAGCTGCAGGCCCTCGTCCGCGACGGCCAGATCGACACGCTGATCGTCGCGATCACGGACATGCAGGGTCGGCTGATGGGCAAGCGGGTCCAGGCCGAAGCCTTCCTCAACGGCGTCATCGACCACGGTGCCCACTTCTGCACGTACCTCCTCGGGACGGACATGGAGATGAACACGCCCGAGGGCTTCGCCCTGATGAACTGGGAGACCGGCTACGGCGACTGGATCGCCGAGCCGGTCTGGGACACGCTCCGGATCCTGCCCTGGCTCGAGAAGACGGCTCTCGTGCTGAGCGACACGTTCACGGACGAGGACCACGTCGAGATCCCGGTCTCGCCGCGGACGATCCTCAAGCGCCAGGTGGCGAAAGCTCGCGCGGCCGGGATCGCCGTCAAGGCCGGCTCGGAGTTCGAGTACTACGTCCTGAAGGACACGTGGGAGCAGTCGGCGCAGGCCGGCTGGGGCATCCCCCAACGGTTCGGCTACTACAACGAGGACTACCACCTCCTGCAGGCGACGAAGGCGGAGCCGCTCCACCGGCTGCTCCGGAACCAGATGACGGAGGCGCGGGTCCCGATCGAGTTCTCGAAGGGCGAGGCGGCCCCGGGCCAGCACGAGGTGAACATCCGCTACGACCACGTCCTCGAATCCGCCGACCGGAGCGTGATCTTCAAGCACGGCGCGAAGGAGATCGCCTACCTCAACGGCTGGGGCATCACGTTCATGGCCAAGCCGGACCACACCTGGACCGGCTCGTCCGGCCACCTCCACATGAGCACCTGGGACGCCGATGGCGACCGGCCCTTGACGCACGACGCGGACGCCGGCCTGCCGTACGGGATCAGCCGCCAGTTCAGCCAGTTCGTGGCCGGGATGATGGCCTACAGCCGGGAGCTGGCGGTCTTCATCGCCCCGAACGTGAACTCGTACAAGCGCTACGCGTCGCTGTCGTGGGCGCCGGTGAACATCGTCTGGGGCCGCGACAACCGGACGACCGGGTTCCGCCTCGTCGGCCACGGGCCGTCGCTCCACGTCGAGAACCGCTTCCCCGGCGGCGACATGAACGCGTACCTGACGTACGCGGCGATGATCGGCGCGGGGCTGCGCGGAATCGAGCGCGGCCTCGAGCTCGCGCCGGAGTTCAAGGGCAACGGCTACATCGCGAAGGGCGTCGCGCGGATGCCGCGGGCGCTGTACGAGGGGATCGCGGAGCTGGAGCGGAGCGAAGCCGCGGTCGACATCTTCGGCCAGGACGTCGTCGACCACTACCTGAACGCCGCCCGGGTGGAGCAGGAGACGTACGACTCGATGGTCCACGACTGGGACCGCGAGCGCTATCTCGAGCGGTCGTAGCCGGGCCGCCCAGAACCTGCTCATCGGCCGGCCGGGAATGATCCACCTGCCGGGAGCGCGCCGACCCGACAGGAAATGACGCGACGGCGGAGGGGGTCCGCCGTCGCGTCGGGAGAGGAGGGAAGGCTGCCGAGCGCCGGGTCGTTCGGTGGGAGCGGTCACCCGGCGCCGGGGCTCACGCCCCGGGAAGCAGGACCTTGTCGATGACGTGGATCACCCCGTTCGAGGCAACCACGTCGGGGATGACGATCCGGGCATCGTTGATCCAGGCACCACCATCGTGGACGGACGGGATCAGGAAGCCCTTGCTCACGGTCCGGATCCGGCTGCTCGACACGACGTCACCGCTGAGGCGGTGGCCCGGCGCGACGTGGTAGAGCAGGACGGCCCGGAGGGTGTCCACCGGGATCTGATCCACCCCGGTCACGCCCAGGATGGCGAAGAGCTGGCGGAACGCCGCATCGGTGGGCGCGAAGACGGTGAACTGGCGATGGCCGTTGAGCGTGTCGACGAGACCTGCGCGCTGAACGGCCGCGATGAGGTCCGAGAACTCGCCGCTCTGGGCGTTCACGGCGATCGCGGTCTCGACGATCGTCGGCGAGTGGCTCGCGGCCGAAACCGGCTGGGCCGCGAGGCCCAGGGCGAGCGCCGCGGAGGCGGCGATGAGGCTGAGACGTCGCATGTTGAACTCCGTTGAGGATCGGGTGGGGACGAGCGATAGGGGCGGTCGATCGCAGCTGGGATTCGGCGGTCGCCGTCAGGCGGCCCGCTCGTCGGACTGGACCCAGGTGAGGAGCGTCGGCAGCAGGGCGATCGCGGAGATGCCGACGAGCGCGTAGACGACGCTCGAGAGCAGGTTCGTCTGGCCGAACGAATTGCCGGTGATCGCGGCCACGAGATCGAACTTGAACAGCCCGACGAGGAGCCAGTTCAGGCCGCCCACGATGACCAGGAGGAGGAACAGCGCGCGGAGAAGACGCATGACGATCGGTCCTTTCGGTTCGAGCCTCTGTCTATGGTTTGTCGAGGCTTCGGCGGAAGTATGGTCACGACGTCGAGCGCTTGTCAAGTGTCAGAAACCGGCTATCCTCGACGAACCATGTACACGATCAAGGAAGCCGCCGCTCGGACCGGTGTCCCGATCGCGCTGCTCCGCGCCTGGGAGCGACGCTACGGCGTCGTCACCCCGACGAGGACCGCCGCGGGATATCGCCTGTACGACGACGCCGCGCTGGAGCGCCTCCGGTCCATGCGCGCGTTGGTCGCCGACGGCTGGGGACCCAGCGCCGCGGCGGCCGCGATCCTCGACGGTACGGCTCCGGCGGCGACCGGACCATCCGAAGCCGGCGGCCCAGCCGGGGAGGCCGGCTCCGTCGGCGGCCGCGACCGCAGCGCGACGGACGCGTTCCACGGGGCAGCCGCGGCGCTGGATGCCGACGGCCTCGAACGCGCCCTCGATGAGATGTTCGCTGCCGGGTCGTTCGAGATGGTCGCCGACCGACTCCTGCTCCCCGCGCTCGTGGCGATCGGTGAGGGCTGGGCGAACGGCCGGATCAGCGTCGCGGGCGAGCACGCCGCGAGCCAGGCTGCCCACCGCCGCCTCGCCGCGGCGTTCCAGGCGGCCGGCCGCGCGCCGGCCGGCCGAGGCGCGGTGCTGGTCGGCCTGCCGCCCGGGAGCCGCCACGAGCTGGGAGCGTTGGCGTTCGCCGTGGCCGCCCGCCGAGCAGGGTTGCCGATCCTCTATCTCGGCCCGGACCTGCCGGTCGCCGACTGGGTGGCGACCGCGGAGCGGACCCGGGCACGGGGCGTCGTCATCGGCACGCCGACGGCCGGTGACGCGGCTGCCGCCACGCAGGTGGCCGCCGCGCTGGGCACGGCGCTCCCGGGCTTGATGATCGCGGTCGGCGGGCACGGCGCCTCGAGCGTCGCGGGCCCGCCCGGCGCGGACCTGCTCGTCCTCGACGGCGGAGTTGCCGACGTCGTCGAAGCGATCCGGGCGGCGCTCGGGCCGCGGCGATCGCGCTCAGCCGGAGCCTGAGGCCGCCCGGTACCGGGCGAGGGCGCGGCGACGCGCCTCGGCGTGATCGACGATCGGGCCGAGATACGTGCCGCGTGGCGGCTCGTGAACGTCACCGCCGACGAGCTCCGTGCGAGCGGCGAGCTCCGGGAGCCACCGTCGCACGTACGCCCCGTCCGGGTCGTGCCGGCGTCCCTGCAGCGTGGGGTTGAAGACCCGGAACCACGGCTGTGCGTCCGTCCCCGTCGAGGCAGCCCACTGCCAGCCGCCGTTGTTGCTCGCCGGATCGCCGTCGATCAGGTGCTCCATGAAGTGGGCTTCGCCGACCCGCCAGTCCACGCCGAGATGCTTCGTCAGGAAGGACGCCACGATCATCCGCGCCCGGTTGTGCATCCAGCCCGTGGCCCGCAGCTGGCGCATCGCGGCATCGACGACCGGGTACCCCGTCCGGCCGTCCTTCCAGGCGTCGATGACAGCGGCGTCGGACTCCCAACCGACCCGGTCGAGCTCGCGACGGAACGACTCCCGCCGCAGCCGCGGCTGGCGCCAGAGGAGATGGGCGTAGAAGTCGCGCCAGGCGATCTCGGAGCGGAACCGGTTCCGACCGGCTCCGTCGCCGGCCGTTCGCTCGACGACCTCCACGGGCGACAGGAGGCCCCACCGCAGGTCCTGGCTGAGCCGCGAGGTGCCATCCAGGTCGAGCCGGTCGCGCCCACGGTCGTACCCGCGGAGGCCGTCCGACTCCGCCCAGCGAGCCAGGCGCTCCCTGGCGGCCCGCTCGCTGGGCTCGAGCAGGAACGTCCGCTCGGCGGAGGGCTCCGGCCGTCCGAGGAGCTCGAACGCATCCGGGCGCGACGTCCCGGCGCCGCTCACGGATGCGATCGTCGCGGGCGCCGGAAGGGCGCTCCGCACCGGGCGCTCCGACCAGCGGCGGTGGAAGGGCGAGAAGACGACGTAGCCAGAGCCGTTGTCGCGGGCGATGTCTTCCGGTTCGTGGACGAGGAGGCCGGGATGGGTCTCGAACCGGACGGAGCGTTCGGCGAGCGCGGCCTTGACCGCCCGGTCCCTCGCCCGACCGTAGGGCCCGTGATCCCGGCTGACCGCGACGACCCTGGCACCCGTCTCAGCGGCGAACCGCCGGACCACGTCGACCGGATCACCGGCGAGGACCGTGAGCGCGCTCCCGCGCGCGCGCAGCTCGCGATCGAGGCTCTCCAGGGCACCGGCCAGGAACCAGGCGCGGTTCGCGGACGGCCACCGTCCGGGAAGGAGCGCCGGATCGACC
>JBPYEM010000154.1:0-4019 GCA_051985205.1 Candidatus Limnocylindrales bacterium
AGGGTCGGCTCGTGCTCGCCTCGGTCCTGTCGTCCACCATCGTCGGCCTCGACGGGCGGGTGATCCGCGTCGAGGTGGATGTGGCGCCCGGCTTGCCCGGGTTCACGATCGTGGGCCTCGCGGACGCGGCGCTCCAGGAGGCGCGGGAGCGGACGCGGGGTGCGATCCGCAACGCCGGGTTCAGCCATCCGCCGCGCCGGATCACGGTGAATCTGGCGCCGGCGGAGCTGCGGAAAGCCGGCGCCTCGCTCGACCTCGCGATCGCGGTCGGGATCCTCCTCGGGTCGGAGCAGGTCCGCGCGGGTGACGGCCGCCTCGCCCTCGTCGGCGAGCTCTCGCTCAGCGGCGACGTCCGGCCCGTTCCGGGGATCCTGCCGATGGTCGCCTCGCTGCGCCGTCGCGGCGTGGCCCGGGTCCTCGTCCCAGCGGCGGCAACCGCCGAGGCGCGGCTCGTGGACGGGATCGACGTCGTCGGCGTGGGGAACCTGTCCGAAGCCGTCGATGCGATCCGGCGCCGACGCGGGTCACGACGGGCGGCTCCGCCACGACTCGAGCTCGCGGATGGCCCGGCGCTCGATGGAGCCGTGACGAGCGAGGTCGGGCCGGGTCCCGAGGAGATCCCGGACCTGGCCGAGGTCCGCGGTCAGCTCGAGGCGCGCCGAGCGCTCGAGATCGCCCTGGCTGGCAGCCATGGGCTGCTGCTCGTCGGGCCGCCAGGTTCCGGCAAGACGTTATTGGCACGAACGATCCCACGGCTGCTTCCGCCACTCGACGACGCCGAGGCGTTGGCGGCAACCGTGGTCGCCTCCGTGGCCGGCGAAGGGCCGATCGACCGGCTCCGGCGCGAGCCGCCGGTCCGGATGCCGCATCACACGCTCTCCTATGCCGCGATGGTCGGTGGCGGGCCACACCTCGCACCCGGTGAGGTGACGCGCGCTCACCGGGGTGTCCTCTTTCTCGACGAGCTGCCGGAATTCACGCGTGACGTGCTCGAGGCCCTTCGCCAACCGCTGGAGGATGGCCACGTGACGATCGCCCGGGCCGGGCGGGCGACCCGGTTCCCCGCGCGCTTCCAGCTCGTCGCTGCGATGAACCCGTGCCCGTGCGGCATGGCCGGCGAGCCGGATCGGACGTGCCTGTGCCCGGTCGGCGTGCCGGAACGCTACACGCGCCGGATCTCGGGCCCGCTCCGCGACCGGATCGATCTCTGGGTGACGATGCCGCGCGTCCCCGCTGCCGCCATCACGGCCCGCGCTGAGCCCGAGGGGAGTGCCGCCGTCGCCACTCGGATCGCCGACGCACGGGCGCGGCAGCTGCGGCGGTCGGGTCGCCTGAACGGTCACGTCAGCGGCCGGGCGCTCCGTGCAGCCTGCCTGTTGACGCCAATGACTCGGGTGCGGGCCATCACCCTCGCCGATCTCGAGGCCCTGTCCGGTCGTGGCACGGAGCGTCTCCTCCGCGTCGCGCGAACGATCGCGGATCTCGCCGCGAGCGAGCGAGTCGAGGAAGATCACCTCGCCGAGGCGGCTCGCTTCCGGACGCCGATGCCACGCTCACGACTTCGCGAAGCGAGCTGAGGACGGCGGTCCCGGTGAGGGTCCTGAGCCGCCCCGATCGGCCGTCGGGATGAGCACGACTCCCGGGTCGCGTGGCGCCGCGACCGAAACGGAGGCCTGGGCGCTCATCCTCTCGATCGAACGGCTCGGGCCGGCAGCCTTCGGGGCGCTGCTGGCGGCGTATGGGTCCGGCCGCGGCATCCTGGACGCTGCGCGACGACGTGGAGCGGTGGCATCGTTCTCGGCGATCGTGTCAGCGGCGTCCGGCCGGCGGGTCGTCACGGAGCCCGTCGGCACCCGGATCGTCGCGCTCGCCGAGGATCCGTCGGGTCCCCTGTCCGTCCTCCGCCGGTCGGGCCTGCGGATCGTCACGCTGGACGACCCCGGGTACCCCGCCCGTCTGCGGGCGATCGATCTGCCGCCGCCGGTGCTCCTCGTCGCGGGCGACGTCGACGCGCTGTCGGCCGCGCGGACCGTCGCGATCGTCGGGACCCGCCGGCCGACGGAGCGAGGACGACTCGTGGCGGCGCGCATCGCCGCGGCCATCGTCCGATGCGGCGCCGTCGTCGTCTCCGGCCTCGCGGTGGGGATCGACGGCGCGGCCCACGCCGCAGTCACCGCCGAGGATCGGCCGACCGTCGCGGTCCTCGGTTCGGGACACGAACAGCTCTATCCCCGAGCGCATCGCCGTCTGGCGGCGGATGTCGTCGCGACCGGCGGCGCGGTCGTTTCGGAGCAGTTCCCGGATGCGCGGCCGACGGCCGGGACGTTTCCCCAGCGGAACCGCCTCATCGCCGGCCTCGCGGACGCGACGATCGTCGTGGAAGCGGGCGTCCGGAGCGGCGCGTTGATCACCGCGGACTGGGCGCTGGGCCAGGGCCGGGAGTGCTTCCTCGTCCCGGGGCCGATCGACGAGCCGCGCTCCGCCGGCTGCTTGGCGTTCTACCGGGAGTTCCGCGACGCGGTCCATCTCGTGACGGGAATCCCGGAGCTCCTGGTCGACCTCGGGCTGGACGCCGCGGACGATGGATCGGCCGAGTCGGGCCGACCGGACGGGCCGAACGGGTCGAACGCGTCGAACAGCCGCCGACCGAGACTCCCGTCGATCGATGCGCTCCTGATCGAGCTCGGCGCGACGGCACGGGAGGTCGCAACCGCGTTGATCGCCGGGCACAGCACGGTCGACGAGCTCGTCCTGCTCACGGGGCATCCGCCAGCCACGGTCCTCGGTGCGCTGACGCTGCTCGAGTTGCATGGGCTCGTCACGTCCACCTATGGTCGCTACCGGCCCGCCGGTCGGCTCGCTGGGATGGGACCGGGAGGCCCGACCGGGGGACGTCGACCGCGCTATCGATCGTCGGCGATCGTGACCGCGAGGTCGTCAGGCCGGTTGCCCGGGTCCCGCGGGCCGTGCTAGGGTGGCTCCGGCCGTGCGGGAGCGAAGACGCGGCCGACAGCCCCGAGACGGGTCGTCCCCAGCGAAGCCGAGCAGGAGACTGTCGTATTGCGCAAGGTCGCGGCCGCGGCGCTGGCCGTCCCTGTCCTCGCGATCATCTATCTACCGGTGCTCGCCCGCCGGTCGATCGCGACACGGCTCGCGCTCCTCGGTAGCGTCGGAATCGTCGTCGCCGTCGCCGCATTCGGCCTCGCCCGACCCGCCCCGACCACCGCCACGCCACCCGCGGCGCCGATCCGCGCCTTGCCCGCCGAGGCGTTCCGGTCCGTGGTCACCGGCCTGGACCTCCACGCCGGGATCCCGATCGAGTTCAGCGAGCCGATGGACCCGACGAGTGTCGCGGCGGCCCTCTCCGTCGAGCCCGCAGCAGCGGTCGAGCTGCACTGGTCCGCCGACCACCGCGCGCTCACGGTCGTCCCGTCCGGGCACTGGCCCGCAGGCACGTACGAGGTGCTGACCGTCCAACCGGGGGCGCTTGCGTCGTCCGGGCGGCCGATGTCCAGCGTCGTCCGCGCGACGTTCGTGACCCGCGCGGCGACCGTCGGCCGGATCACGGCAGTCGGTGCGACCGGCAACGATGCACCGGTCACGACGGCGCTTCGCCTCTCGTTCGACGGTCCCGTCGCCGCCGCGGACGTCGCGGCCGCGCTGAAGGTCAGCCCGGCGATCCACGGCACGGTGACGGTCGTCCCGGGTCGCCCGGACACGACGCTTCAGCAAGGCAACACGTTGGTGTTCACGCCGGACGCCCCGCTGACGCCCGGCACGGACTACACGATCTCGCTCGACGGGTTGAACGACCTGGACGGCGCGCCTGTTGCGGGTGTGACCGACCTGGCGTTCACCACGACCGCCGCGCCATCCGTCGTCCGGTTCCGGCCGGCGAACGGCACGGCCAAGGTCGCTCCGTCGGCATCCCTGTCCGTTCGCTTCACGACGGCGATGAGCCACGCCACGACGTCGGCGGCATTCCACGTCGCGGCGAACGGGGCTGCGGTCGTCGGGAA
>JBPYEM010000155.1:0-2640 GCA_051985205.1 Candidatus Limnocylindrales bacterium
GGCTACACGATCGTCCTCCTCGGGACGCCGAACCACGCCGAGGTCGTCGGCATGTTGGGCTTCGCACCCGACGCGATCGTCGTCGATGACGAGGACGAGTGGGAGCAGAAGATCCCGCGCAAGAAGCGGATGGCCCTGATCAGCCAGTCCACCCAGCCGCCATGGAAGTTCGAGCGGCTGGCCGCGTTCATGGTCGGCCGGAGTCACGAGCTGAAGATCGTCAACACGGTCTGCCCGGTGACGATCCGACGCCAGGAGGACACGGTCGAGGCGGCGAAGGACGTGGACCTGATGGTCGTCGTCGGCGGGCGGTCGAGCGCCAACACGAAGGAGCTGACTCGCCTCGTCGACATCGCCGGCAAACCCGCGATCCAGATCGAGGGCTGGAAGGACCTCGACGATGCCGCCGTGTTCGACGGCCGGGCGGTGGTCGGGATCACGGGCGGGACGTCAACGCCGATCGAGGATCTCCGCGACGTCGCCCGCCGCGTCCTCGAGATCGCCGGCACGCCGGACGCCGCCGCGCATGCTGACGAGCTGGCGGGCGAGGCCCTCGCCGGAGCAGCCACACCAGCCGGCCGGACCACCAGCCTCCCGACCTTCATCCACAACGAGGGCGCGGCCCCGGCTTCGGGCGCGGCGTAGCAGCGGTGGCCTCTCGGCCTCGCGCCCACGCGGCGCTGCCCGTCGTCGCCGTCGTCGGCCGCCCGAACGTCGGAAAATCGACGATCTTCAATGGGCTCGTCGGCAAGCGCCAGGCGATCGTCGAGGACCGCGCCCGGACGACTCGTGACCGGATGTACGGCGACACGGAGTGGAACGGCCGCCGGTTCGTCCTCGTCGACACCGGCGGGCTCGAGGTCGATCCCGCCGACCCGATCGAGCTCCGGGTCCAGGAGCAGGCCCGGCTCGCGATCTCGGAGGCGGACGTGATCGTCTTCGTGGTGGATGCGATCTCGGGCCTGACACCGGCCGATCTCGAGGCCGCGGAGCTGCTCCGGACGGCGCGGGCACCGGTGATCGTCGCCGCGAACAAGACGGACAACACCGCCCGCGAGGCGGACGCCGCCGAGTTCTGGGCGCTGGGCTGGGAGGAGACCCACGCGATCTCCGCTTCTCATGGTCGGGGGACCGGTGACCTCCTGGACGCGATCGTCAACGCGCTCCCGCCGGAGTCCGACGCCGAGATCGCCCGGAAGGCGCGCGAGGACCAGGCAGATGCGTTCGCTCGCGAGGTGGCGTTGGGTCGTCTCGAACCGTTCGTCGTCGAGGACGAGGAGACGGACGAGGACGAGCTCGACGGGGCGGGGGAGGACAGCGTGGCGGCCGCCCGGTGGGACGCGGCCATCGCGGCGGAGGCGGACGACGAGCCGGCCGCGATCGCCTTCGTCGGCCGCCCGAACGTCGGCAAGTCGTCGCTCCTCAACGCCCTTCTCGGCGAGGATCGGGCGATCGTTTCCGAGGTCCCGGGGACGACCCGGGACGCGATCGACACGAGCCTGGAGTGGGGCCGCAGCGAAGTCGTCCTCATCGACACGGCCGGGATCCGCCGCCGAGGCAAGGTCGCGTCCGGTCCCGCGGCAGAGCGGTATTCCACCCTTCGATCGCTCAAGGCGATCTCGCGGGCCGACGTCGCGGTCCTCGTGATCGACGCCGTCGAGGGCCTGACCGCCCAGGATGCGCACGTCGCGGGCTACGTGGTCGACGAGGGCAAGGGTCTCGTCATCGCCGTCAACAAGTGGGACCTCGTCGAGAGCAAGACGGACCGGACCTTCGACCAGTACGTCGAGTGGATCCGGAACGAGGTCCCGTTCATCGAGTTCGCGCCGATCGTCTCGATCAGCGCGAAGACCGGCCAGCGCGTTGGCCGGGTGCTCGAGCTGGCGATCGACATCTGGGGCGAGCGGCGGAAGCGGATCGCGACCGCGGAGCTGAACCGCGTGCTCCGCGCGGCGGCGGAGCGGAACACGCCGCCGATCGTCAAGGGCCGCCGGCCGAAGCTCTTCTACGGCACGCAGGCGGGCGTCGCCCCACCGACCTTCGTGTTCTTTGCGAACGACGCGGCGGCGATCCACTTCAGCTACCGCCGCTACCTCGAGAACCGGCTCCGCGAGGAGTTCGGGTTCCAGGGCACGCCGATCAAGCTCGTGTTCCGAGACCGGGAGAAGGTGCGAACGCCGCCGCGGCGTCGATCGCCGGTACGCGCGGGTTCGGCGGCTCCGTCGCGCCGCACGGCGACCGGGTCGCGTCGCTCGCGTCGGTGACCAGCACGGCCCGCGTCGCGGTCGTCGGGGCGGGGGCCTGGGGCACCACGCTCGCGATCCTGATCGGACGCGTGGAACCGGTGCTGCTGCTGGCCCGCGACGCGGCGACCGCGGCCGCGATCGCGGCGGGTGGCGCGAACGAGCGGCGACTGCCTGGTGTGCGGCTCCCGGAGGCGATCCGGGTCACGGCGGATCCTTCGGACCTGTCCGACGCGGCGGACCTCGTCGTGTACGCGGCACCGTCGGCTCATCTCCGCGAGACCGTCGCGCGGACCGCGTCGCACGTCCCCCTGTCGGCGGACGTGCTGTCCGTCGTCAAGGGGTTGGAGCACGACACCCTGCTGCGGATGTCCGAGGTGATCGTGGACGCCGGCGG
>JBPYEM010000156.1:0-2919 GCA_051985205.1 Candidatus Limnocylindrales bacterium
AAGAACTTGATCGTGACGTTGCCGGGGACGGCATCGGTCACCACCACGTCCGCCTGGTTCCGGGTGAGGTCCTTGCCCTCGACGTTCCCCACGAAGTTGAGGTCCGTCGCGTCGAGGAGCTCCGTCGCCGCCTGGATCCGGAGGTCACCCTTGCCCTTCTCCTCGCCGATCGAGAGCAATGCGACGCGCGGCCGCGCCACGCCGAGCACGCGCTCGCTGAAGATCGCGCCCATCCGCGCGTACTGGGCGAGGTTCTCGGCGGTCGAATCGGGGTTGGCCCCGATGTCGATCAGGACGAGCGTTCCTGCTTCCGTGACGAGCTGGACGGCGAGGCCCGGCCGATCGACGCCCGGCAACCGACCGAGTCGGAGGACGGCCGCGGCCATCCCGGCGCCAGTGTGACCAGCGGTGACCACGGCATCGGCCTCGTGCTTCCGGACGAGGTCGGTCGCGACGAGGATCGACGAATCCTTCTTCTCGCGGAGGGCGAGCGCCGGCTCGTGCTCCTCCATGCCGACGACCTCGGAGGCATGGACGATCGAGACGTTCGATGGCAAGGACCCGCCGAGCCGCCTGATCGTCGCCTCGTCACCGACGAGGATGACCCGATCCCGCGGATGCGCTCGGGCGTGGTCGAGAGCCCCCGGCACGACCTCCGACGGGCCGTGATCGCCGCCCATCGCGTCGACCGCGATCGTGACTGCCCGTCCGTCATCGGCCACGGAGCCGGCGGGAGACGACGTCGGCCGGTCGAACGCGGCGACCACCTCAGGAGGTTGTGTCGGTCGCGGTCTGCTTGAGCTCGATCGCCTGACGGCCGTTGTACCAGCCGCAGTTCGGGCAGGCGTGATGCGGCTGGCGGAGCTCGTGGCAGTGATCGCATTCCACGAGCTTCGGCACGCTCAGCGCCAGGTGCGCGCGGCGCTCGCCCTTCCGGGCGTGCGAGACGCGTCGCTTCGGAACACCCACGGTCCGTGGTCTCCTTCGATGTCGGTGATCGGGCGCCGAGGAACCGGGACGCGCCGAGAGCCTCGCCTCCTCGGCGAGTCGAGCGCGGAGTGTACCCGAACGTTCCGCCGGGTGCGACCGGCGGAGGCGTCGCGGCGACTACTCCTCGCGGAACGCCCGCAGGGCCTCGAGACGCGGATCGACGTCGTCCTCAGGATGGTCGTGAGTGCCCTCGTCGAGCGGCAGACCGCAGACGACGCACAGGCCCGGGCAGTCCGGACGGTCCAGCGCAGCGATCGGCTCGGCGAGCTGGATCGCCTCACGGACGGACCGCTCGAGGTCGAGCTCGTGGTGATCGCTCAGCCGGACGACGTCGTCCTCTTCATCGGCCGGGTCCGCTGAGACCGGCGCGCCGGTGGCGAGATCGATCGAGGGTCGGGCCTCCTGCTGGAACTCCGCGGTGATCGGGACCTCGATCTCGCGGAGGCATCTGGCGCACTCCATGGCCAGGACCGCCGTCACGTCGCCGTCGACGAGCAGGCCGCGGTTCGTCCGGGCGAGATGGACCCGACCGGAGACCGGCGCAGCGAGACGAAGGTCGTCGCCGAGGTCGAGCCGGACGCCATCGAAGACGTAATCGCGCATCGCGCCGACGCCTTCGCCAAGCAGGCCGGCGACATTCCAGACGAGTGGCCGGCCCTGGGCGTCCTGGTCCGCGGAAGCGCCCGGTTCAGCCGGTGAACGGGAGTCGCGCCGGGTCATCGCCGAGCGGTCGCCGGCTCGCCCTCTTCGTCCTCGGCCTCGTCGAGCTCGTCCGGGTCGAGCTCGTCGTCCGCCTCGTGGCCGTTCTGCTCGCCGCCACGGAGCTCCGCTCGACGGGTGTCGAGCAGGTCGATCCCGCGCTTGATGCTCTGGAGCGTCTTGACGACGTCGCCCTCCAGGCCGACGAGGACGTTGACCGCGTATTCGTCGGCGCCGCGGCGGACCTCCTCGGCGTCGCCCTCCGCCTCGCCGATGATCCGCCGGCTCTCGGCCTCCGCCTGCTGCGTCAGGCCGCGTTCGTCGATCAGGAACGCCGCCTGCTCCTGGGCGCGGGCGACGATCCGATCGGCCTCGTCCTGGGCCTTCTCGATGATCCGCTCGCCCTCGGAGTTGATCCGCTTTGCCGCCCGGACCTCCTCCGGCACGGCGACCCGCAGCTCGTCGATCAGTCCGAGGGCCGCCGTCTGGTCGATCACGACGTTGTTCGTCAGCGGCAGCTTCTTGCCGTTCGCGATGATCGACTCGAGCCTCTCGACGAGGAAGATGATGTCCGTCGGGATGCCCTCCGAATCGCCGGAACGCGGCCGGGGGCGGGGCTCGTCCGCGCGCCCGAGCGTCGCCGGGATTATCGCACGGCCGTCGCGGCCCGGAGCGCGTCCACGGCTGCCGCGGGGACCATGCCGGTGACGTCGCCGCCGAACGCGGCGATCTCCTTGACGAGCGAGGACGACACGTAGCCGTGCTCGACGGCGGTCATGAAGAAGACCGTGTCGACGCCCGGCGCCAGACGGCGGTTGTTGTGGGCGAGCTGCATCTCGGTCTCGAAATCGCTGATCGCCCGGAGCCCGCGAACGATGAACCCGGCGCCGACCCGGCGGCAGAAGTCGACCGTCAGCCCGTCGAACGTGTCGACCGCCACTCGCTCCGGATCGACAGCCGCCTCGGCGAGCGCGGCGCGGATGACGGCCACCCGGTCGTCCGTGGCGAGGAGCGGCTGCTTCCGGGGATTCGCAAGGACGGCGACGACGACACGATCGAAGACGCTGCCGGCCCGGCCGATGACGTCCAGGTGGCCGTTCGTGATCGGGTCGAAGGAGCCTGGGTAGACCGCGATCGTCATTCCGGCTCGCCAGTCGCGGTGGGATCCACGGCCATCGCGCCCTCGCCTTCGTCGGTTCGTCGGTAGAAGGTCAGCGCGGTCTCGCCGAA
>JBPYEM010000157.1:0-2169 GCA_051985205.1 Candidatus Limnocylindrales bacterium
CGCGATGGCGATCGGGAGGCGGACCAGGAGCGGCACCGGGAGCGATGCCCAGGTGCCGTTCTTGCCCGCGGCCACGTTCCGTGCCACGACCTCCACCCACGTCCGCCACTGGTCCGGGAGCAGCACGAACGACGCGGCCGCGACGATGGCCGTCGCGCCGACCGCAATCGCCAGCGCTCGCCACTCCCCGCGGACGGCGAACCACAGCAGGCCGATCCCCGGCGTGATCTTCGTCAGCAGGATGAGCGACCACGTCCACGGCCAGCGGAACCCGAGGACGATCGCCGCCGCGAGCAGCAGCGAGACGTTGCCGCCGGCGACCTCCATCGCCGTGAACGGGAAGAGCAGCCCGGCCGCGAGGAGTCGCGGCCCGGTCAGGAATCGGACGGCCGCGAGAAGCAGAGCCGTCCAGATGGCCATGAACGCCTGCCAGGGGAGGGCCGTGAGCGGCGACACGAGCTGGAGAAAGGCCGGCGAGTAGACGTAGGCGATCGGATCGTTCCAGTCGGAGTGGAGGTACGGCTCGGCGAGCGTCGCCTGGTAGTAGCAGCGAGCGTCCTGGCCGGTCCCCCACAGCCGGCCCCACGGCTCGCTGAACCACGTGATCAACGCCCAGGCGGCGACCGCCAGGGCCACGCCGACCCACGGCGGCGTCTCGAGACGGGCGAGCGACGGCAGCCGACCGGCCGCGAGGCGACGGAGGGCCGCCATCAGCCGATCGCCGGCGTCGTCGAAGGCGAGGAGGGCGCTCGTCACGCCGCGATTATCGGTGGCCGAGGTCGCGCGCCCGGGAGACTTCCGGCCGACGCCCGCGCGTGAGGTCCCGCCGGCGCCCGCCCCCAGCGCGGGCGCCGGCGATTGGGTCGTTCCGCCCGATCGTGCGACGCGGGATGCACTCCCCGCAGCCCGGCACTCTCCGGGGACGCGTTGCGGGATGTCCCGGTACGGCTGGCGACGGACCGTCTGCTACCGTCGCCGGCATGCCCGTCCCGTGGCGCGATCGCGCCGCACTCGTGATCGCCGCGGTCGCGTTCGGTCTCGGGATGTGGCCGCTCACCTTCGGCCACTTCGACCCCGGCATCGGGGTCGGCGTCGACGGATCGACGGGCCGGCTCGTGATCACGTCCGTGGATCCGCTCGGTCCTGGCGCCAGGGATGGGCTCCAGCCCGGCATGGTCGTGATCCGGTTCAACTCGCAGACCCTGATCTCGCTACCGCAACCGGTCTACGAGCCGGTCGACTCCGCCCAGCCCGACGGCGACCAGAAGCTGGTCGGAGCCGAGCCCGTGGTCCCGACGAACCTGCTCACGCCGGCCCTGCTTTCGGCCTTCGTCGGCCAGCGCGTCGAGGGGCTCGAGGTCATCCAGCCGTGGGATCTCGCGAGCGGCAGCGCCGCCGCTGGATATGCCAGCGAGGGAGTCTTCTATCCGGGCTGGTTCACGGTCCCGGAGTCCGGCTTCTTCCTGCTGCCGGGTCTCGCGATCCTGTTGATCGGCGGCTGGTGGCTCGCGACCGGACGCGCCGGCGAATCGCTGCGCGGTCTGGCCCTGCCGCTCGTCACCGCCGTGGCGACGCCCTTCCTCGTCATGCCGCCGCACGTCTCCGGCGTTCCGGCGGCGATGATCCTCGCCGGACTGGCCCGAGTCGCGGCCGTCATCCCACTCGCGGTCGGCCTGGCGGAACGGGTCGAGCCGACCCTCGATCGGCGGTTCGCCTTCGCGTCGATCCTCCTGTTCTCGATCGCCGCGAGCCTGGTCGTCGTCGCGGCGGTCGTGGAGCCGACCACGGCCCAGACACCGTTCCCCTTCCTGGCGTGGGGCCTGATCGGTGCGATCCCGTTCGTTCCGGGCTTGATCGCGGCCGGTCCGGTCGACGTGCGCGGCGACCGCTCCGGCCGCACCCGCCCGAACGGAGCCGGCCGGTTGCTGCGGTCGACGGAGCTCGCCCTCGCCGGCGCGACGCCCTTCTTCGCGCTACCAGTCGAGTCGAGCTACAACTTCTGGCCGCTGCTGCTGTGGCTCGTCGCGATCGCGGTCGCTGGTCGCTTCACGATCCGGCCCCTGGCTCGGCTCGCGACGCGGGCCACCCTCCAGCGAGACCTCATCGTCGCGGCAACCGAGGCGGAGCGCGCGAGGCTCGCGGCGGACATCCACGACGACGCCCTGCAGG
>JBPYEM010000158.1:0-4554 GCA_051985205.1 Candidatus Limnocylindrales bacterium
CGTCCATCGGCTCCGGAGTATACGGGCCGGTCACGGGCACGAGACCCGGAAGACCTTCGTGCCGGCCATCGCCTGGGCGAGCGTCGGGTCGGCCGGTGGCGGAATGTCGACCGGGTTGAAGCAGCCGGCGCTCATCCCGCCCTCCTGGAGCACACCCGGCCAGAGCGCGTTCGGCCCGCCGCTGATCACGAGCCAGTGCGACCCGAACGTCCTGGCGAGGTCGGCAACGCTGTCCGGCGACTCGCTCGGCAACGCGATCGCATTCACGCCGAGCGCGTCCGCGAGCCAGATCGGGAAGTCGCTGATGACGGGGCCACCGTCGTGGAGGTCGACGTTGGCTGCCGGCAGCTGGGAGGCGAGGGCGACGTAGCGGTCCCGGACGCTCACGCCGTTGGCGCCGTACGCGGGGAGGATGGCGGCGGAGAAGAGGCCGCAACCGAAGATCGTCAGCCCGGCGCCGAGCCAGGCGACCGGCCGGGTCCAGCCGCGGATCCGCCCGACCCGGGCGAGCAGCGCATCGAGGACGACCAGCGCCCCCACGATCAGCGCGACGTGGGCCGGCCCGGCGGCATGGAGGAACGTCCCCCACGTCGTGGACACGGGGAAGAGGAGGCTCGTGGCGAGGAAGGTCAGCCCCGCCACGATCAGGGTCGGTTGGGCGGACCGCAGGCTTGCGAGCAGCGGCAGCCCGAAGACGCCGATCAGCGACGCCGGCATGCCCGTGAGCAGCAGCACGTTGAGGAGGTTGTGGCCGATCCCCTCGACGCGGAGCTCGAGGAGCTTCGGCAGGCCGAGCGCGAGGTAGCGCGACAGCGTCGGCGGGTCCTGCCAGGCGAAGATGTCCGTGCCGGCGATCGAGAGCGCGTTGGACAGGGCCTGGCCGGGGAACGGCGTCCCGAACGTCTGCCAGTCGCGGATCGCCCACGGAGCGAAGATCGCGAGGGCGACGATGGCCGGGATCGCGACGAGGACGACCTTCTCGCGGGTCATCAACGGCCGCGTCCACCAGACGAGCGCAAGCCAGGCGAGCCCCAGCCAGATCGCCTCGTTCCTCGTCAACGCGGCCAGCCCGATCAGTGCCCCGAGCCCGAGCAGCCCGGCAATCGGTCGACGGGTCACGTTCGGCGATTCCGTCGCGGCCCGGAGCAGGCGCGGCATCAGCAGACACGCGGCGACGGCGATCGCCGCGAACGGCATCGTCGAGTCCGGCAGCGCGGAATGGAGCAGAAGCGGCAGCGACACGGCCGCCGTCAACCCCGACCCGATCGCGAGCGTGCGGGCTCGTCCCGTGGGCAACGCGAGCTCTGCGGCCACGTCCGCCCCGAGCCGCCAGGTGAGCACGGGAACGATGACGGCGGCCACGACCGGAACGACCTGGGCCGCCCGGAACGTTGCCCCGGCGATCGCCATCGGGATCGCGGCGAGGAGGGACGGGAGCGGCAGCCAGACCTCGAAGGCAGGCCGCGGGAAGCTGAGTGGCGGTGTCTGGAAGGACCAGATCGCGTCGGCCGTCAGGCCGCGGCCGTCGACCAGGTTCCTGGCGACGCCGACGTAATAGGCGGTGTCCTCGGGCGTCGGAAAGACGATGAGGGCTGCGACGGCGATCCGGGCCACGATCGCGACGGCGAGGACGAGACCCGCGGACAGGACGGCCTCCCGGAACGACATCCGATCAGCGTCCAGGGTCCTGCGGCATCGGCAGAGCGGCCGCGCCCCGGGCGGTGGGACCGGAGGCCCCAGGGGCGGATCGTGCGGCCGCTTGCGGGGCGGACGGAACGGCCGCCAGGTCCGAGCCGCTCGAGCAGCGCTCGTCCCCGGCCTGCGTGCAGACCGGATACATCGCCAGCTGCGGCACGCCGCCATCCGGCGCCTTCACCACGAAGACCGGCCCGCCGATCCAGCCGGGTCGAGGACCGCCAGCCAGGATCGGCTGGAGCGAGCGGACGATGTCGTCGCGCTCGAGGACGAGCCACCGCGTGTCGTAGGCCTGGGCGACCTGGGCGATGGTGTCGATCGGGTCGTCCGGCGTCACGATCGCCGGGCGGTCCGTGAAGTACTTGAACCCGGCGCTGTCGATGACGAGGAGCCGGTCGTCCGCAGCGACGCCCAGGGAGTCGAGCTGCGAGGCCAGCGCGACCCGCGGTGCTCGGCTGTCGCTCCAGCCCTTCGCCAGCGCCAGCGCGTAGAGCGGCGCCGTCGCGACCGCGAAGGCGACGACCGCGCCGATGAAGAGCGGCGCCGCGATCCGGGGATCCCAGGCCGGCCGCCGGCGGGCGATCCAGGCGACGAGCCCGGCGACCCCCTCCAGCGACAGGATGTACGCATGGGCCTCCAGGCCCACGGCGGAGTGGATGAACGCACCCCCGGGGACGTGCAATGGGTACAGGAACGTTGCCCCGGCGAAGACGAGGATCGCGTAGAGGAACCACGGACCGAAGTCGATCGAGCGCCGCCGCAGCCAGCTGCCGATCAGCAGGAAGGGCACGAGGACGACCGAGCAGATGATCACCGCGAAGTTGCCGATGGCCGAAAGGAGACCGCCGACGCGCGAGGCGATGATCGGGCCCGGACCTTGGGCGAGGAACTTCGCCAGGGACGGGTCGGCGGTGATGCTGTTCCACTCCTGGTAGGTCCGGATCCAGAGGGCGGCGCCACCCGACGTCGTGGGTGAGATCGAGCCGAACGTCGTGAGCTGGCGGACGAACCACGGCCCCATGACGAGGAGATAGAGGCCGAAGCAGCCGAACGCCGCGCGCCACGGGATTCGGGCCGGGACGCGACCGCGGGACCGCCATGCGCGGAGCCGATCCCAGACGAAGACCAACCCGACGGCGAGGCCGAGGATGAAGCCGTCGTTCCGGGCGAGCGAGGCGAGGCCCACCAGGAAACCCGCACCCACGTACGCGCGCGTGCTGCCTTTCAGCCCGCGAACGGTCAGCCAGATCGTCGCCGCGACGAGCGGCTGGAGGATCGCGAAGTTCTCCGGCTGCGACATGAAGATCGCGCCGGCCGCCGGGATCGCGGCGAGGATCCCGGCGCCGATGCCGACCGCTCGACTCGAGCCGGCGTCGCGGGCGATGAACCACGTCAACGGCGCCGTGATCGAGCCGATCAGGAGCGTGGGGATGGCCGATGCGATCGTGGTCGGGCCGAGGACCGCGATGAACGGCGCCTGGAGGAACGACGCGAGCGGCAGCCAGTGCGCGTTGCCGGGGATGGGCAGCGTCGGGTTCGCCGGGATGTGGTTCCCGACCTCCGCGAAGATCCAGATGAAATCGAGGTTCAGGCCGTGGCCGGCGGCGAGCGCCCGGGCGACGTCGACGTAGTAGAAGGAATCCGGGTATGCCGGGTCCGGGAAGAGGGCGAAGAGGACGACGCGGACGACCAGCGCGAGCGCATAGAGGGTGATCGGGATCCGCACGGCCGGTGCAGCGTAGCACCGGGGTCCGGCGCCTCCGACCGGTACGAATCGGCCACTCCGGGGGCCGGTTGGGTCCCTTCTGGCACGGCGGCCGTCGCTACGATGGGCCGGTGGTGAGCGACAGCCCCGGCCTGGCTCGTGCCCGCTGGGCGACGCCCCGCGTCCGGCTCGTACTCCGTCTGGCGATGGTCGTCGGCCTCGCGCTCGGCGTCGAGACGGTGATCCTTCATCTCGTGACGGACCCGCTCGCGGACGTCCACGCGTACTACGACGCCGGCGCTCGACTCAATGCCGGGCTGCCCCTGTACGACCAGCCGGCGACGACCGATGAGGCGGCGTTCTACCGCTACCCGCCGCTCCTCGCGATCCTGTTCCGACCCCTGGCGCTCCTGCCCTTCGCCGTCGCCGCCGCGATCTGGATGGCCGCGATCGCGGCGATGGTCGTCGTGACGCTGTGGCGGATCGACCTGCGGCGCCCGTTGACCCAGTTCGTCGTCTGCGCCCTCGCCCTTCCGATCGGCTGGGCGATCGTGATCGGTCAGGCCCAGGTCGCCGTGACGATGCTGCTCGCGATCGGGATGCCGTGGTCCGTCGCGCTCGCGGCCAACCTGAAGGTCTTCCCGATCCTCGCCGCGCTCTACTGGGTGGCCCGGCGCGATTGGCGTTGTCTCCGGAATCTCGCCGCGTGGCTCCTCGGGTTCGGTGTTCTCCAGCTCGCGCTCGAGCCCGCCGGAACGCTCGCGTACCCGGGCTTCCTCCGGATCGACCAGGTCGGCAACGTCGTGTCGCTCTCGCCGTACGCCCTGTCGCCGTGGCTCTGGGCGATCCTCGTCGTCGCCGGTCTCGCGGCGACGCTCTGGGCCGCGCCTCGGCGGTATGGCTGGGCGGCGGCCGTCGCGCTCGCGACGCTCGCATCGCCGCGGCTGCTGCTGTACCAGCTCTCGTCCCTGATCGCCGGCCTCCGAGACCCCGGTGACCGATGACGCGGTGGCTGGTCCCGTGACGGCCGCCCGGCGGCCGCCGATCGGGCTCGTCGCGGTCGTCATCGTGGGGCTGATCGGCTGGGTCGGGCTCATCTGGATCGCGATCTCGCTCACGGGGACGTCCACGACGCCCCCGGCCGGCTTCGACCT
>JBPYEM010000159.1:0-6826 GCA_051985205.1 Candidatus Limnocylindrales bacterium
GCCGGTACGGCTTCCTCGCGAGCGGCATCGGGCCGGGGACCGCGATCCTCGCGCGACAGGGTCGGACCCGCCGCGTCCATCTCCGCCTGCTGGGCCGCCCAGCTGACGAGCGCGGTCCGGAGGTGCCGCCAGCGACCCACCGCCCGGCGGTCCTCGCGGTCCGGCAGCGCGATCCCAGCGTCGCGGACGAGGGCGTAGTCGGCGGCGAGCAGGTCGAGCCGCACGGACGGCGCGCCGGCGGCCCGGAGACGGCCGGCATGCTCGGCCGGCGTCTCCGTGGATTGCCGACGGAGCTCCGGGTGTCGGGCGAGATCCCGGACGAGCTCGAGGTATGCGGCGACGGCGTCCGTCGGATCGTGGCGGCGGTGGGGTCGCCAGCCCGGTCGCCGGGGCCGTGGCTCCGCGGTCCGGTCGACCGTCCGCGTCTCGGCGACGGCGAGGTCCGCGTCGACCCGCGTCCGCCGGACCCAGACCGCGACGAGGACGAGGATCGCCGCCGCGGCGAGGAACGCGAGCAGCCCGCCGATCCCGAGCGTGACCATCCGGTCGACCTCGTTCGGAAGCGCGGCGGCGGTTCCGGACCCCGCGGTCACGACGTCCCGGGTGTGGAGCCCCAGGCGCATGATCACGTAGACGATCGTCGCGACGATCGCGACACCGATGACGATCCGCCGGCCCGTCCGGTCCAGGCCCGTCGCCAGCCCGATGACGAAGATCGGGCCGAACGCCAGCCCGGCGACGACCGCGATCGTCTCGCCGGCGATCGTCGCCATCGGCAGGGCGAACGCCATCGCTCCGGCCAGGACCAGCAGCGCCAGACCCAGCCAGACCCGGTTGCGACGCCAGTCCAGCCCATGCCCGAGACCCACGATCGCAAGCCGGGTGAACGCCAGAGCGAGCACCGTCGATCCGATGAACAGGATGGCGGCGGCGGTCGTATCCGCGAGGAAGCGCGTCCGGAACGGGTCACTGACGATGCCGCCGACGATCGCCGCGATCGCGATCCCCGGCGCCCCGAGGGCAAGCAGCCGACCGACGGTGTCCTCGGCGAGCGGCAACCGCGCGTGGGCGATGCCGCGCAGCACGGCCACTCCCACCAGGAGACCGCCCGGATTCGCGAGCAGCGCCGGCCCGAGGCCCCGGCTCAGCTCGTCCCGGGCGAAGGCGTCCGCCAGGCACCCCGCGACGGCCGTGATGATGACGAGGGCAAGCGCGACTGGCGGCCACCGGGATCCGAGCCGCGGGCCGAGGACCCGGGCTGCGAACAGGCCGACGACGACTGCGGCGGCAAGCTCCGGGATCGTCGCCGACGGCGGGCGGAGGGCGAACTCCTGGGCGAGACCGGCGACGACCGACAACCAGGCCGCCTCGGCCAGGATCACGAGTGGGACCGGGATGAGCTCCAGCGGATCCGCGAGCCGAAGCCCGACTCCCGGCCTCGTTGCGGCGGGGCTCGTCATGACGCCGCGCCCGTCGCCGCCGCGCCGGACGACGCCGCGGGTGTCGCGCCCGACGACACCGATCGGGCCGCCGTCGCTCCAGGCGCCACCGCTCCAGTCGCCGCCGCAGCCAGCCGCGTTGCCGTCCGCCACGGTCCGTCGAGACGGACCGCTCGCGCCCGCAGGCCGGCGGCGCGGGCCCGGTTCGCGTTCTCGTCCGCCGCCACGCCGCAGGCAAGGACGATCACCGGCAGTCCACTCCGCTCGAGACCTCTGAGCTGGCGGACGAACCGCGACGGGTCACGGGCGGTGATCACGATCACGGTCGTTCCCGATCGGGTCGTCCGCCCGATCATCCCGACCAGGCGCTCGAAGGGGGCGGAGGGGCTCGCCGACAGCCGGGCGAGCAGGTCGAGACCGCGCTCCAGCTGGCCGGGCGCCTCCGTCGGTGGCAGCAGCGCGACCCGGCTCTCGGTCCCCGTCCACGCTGCCGCCGCGAGACCGAACGCGGCGCGCTCGTCGGCGAGCGTCCGCAGCAGGGACGCGACGATGACGAACAGCGATTCGATCGTCTCCTCGTCGTGGGTCGCCTCCCACGCCCACGTGTCGAAGGCCTGGACGTCGACGACGACGAGGACCTCTCGGTCCCGGGACGGCTCGTGGACCTTCACGATCGGCCGACCGAGACGGGCGCTGGCTCGAGGATGGACGCGCCGGAGCGGATCGCCCGGCGCGTACTCGCGGACGCCGGCGAAGCGTGACGGATCCTCGGTGAGTCCCATCAGCGCGCGGTCCGTACCACCCCACCGGTCGCGGCGGTGGATCGGATCCGCGGGGACGATCCGCGGCCGGACGAGCAGCGGCGTCCGTTCCGGGCGGACCTCCGCGGCCGCTTCACGAGCGAACAGGTCGCCGACGCTCAGATCCACCGGACCAAGCGAATAGACGCCACGGCGCTCGCCGGTGACGTGGAACTGCCGCGTGACCCGCTCGAACGGGCCCAGCGTCCAGGCGTTGCGGAGGACCGGATCGCCGTCCCTGCCGACGAGCAGCGAGCGCTCCCGGACGACGAGACCGGCGGACGCCGTGTCGTCGGCTCGGAGCCACGAGAGCGGGAAGCGCTTGCGGTTCCAGACCTCGACCGACAGGCGGGCTGCGTCGCCCCACGAGATCCGGTCGCGATCGAGTCGCCGCTGGTAGCGGATGTCGGTGAGGCCGCTCCGAGCGGCCGCCAGCCGGACGGCCTCGAGGAGGACGAGGACGACCGCGAGGATCTCGACGACCGGGGAGGCGAGCAGGATGCCGACGGCGAGGAGGGCGATCGCGAGGAATCCGCCGATCGACACGGCGCGTCAGGCTCCGGCTGGATCGGGCCCGATGGGCGGAGCGGGCACGGATCCGAGGACGTCGGCGAGAACCGCCTCCGCGGACAGACCGCGGAGGCTGCGATCGAGATCGATCTGGAGCCGATGGCCGAGCACCGCGCCGGCGACCGCCTTGACGTCATCGGGGAGCACGAATTCGCGGCCGTCGAGGGTGGCGGCGGCCTGGGCGGCCCGGTACAGGGCGACGGTCGCCCGGGGGCTGGCCCCGAGCTGGAGGTCCGGGCTGTTCCGGGTGGCCCGAACGAGCGTCACGACGTAGGCCTCCACCTCGTCGGCGACCCGGACGGTCCGGACGGCGTCGCGAAGCGCGAGCAGCTCGTTCCGGTCGACCACCGGCCGGACGGTGTCGAGCGGCTCGGCGGCCGCCTGGTGGCGCCGCGCGATCGCCCGCTCGGCGGCCTCGTCCGGGTAGCCGATGCGGACGCGGAGCAGGAACCGGTCGAGCTGGGCCTGCGGCAGGGCGAAGGTCCCCTCGAACTCGATGGGGTTCTGGGTCGCGAGGACGATGAATGGCTCGGGCAGGGGACGGGTCGTGCCCTCGATCGAGACCTGCCGCTCCTGCATCGCCTCGAGCAGGGCGGCCTGGGTCCGGGGCGGCGCCCGGTTGATCTCGTCGACGAGGAGGATGTTCGTGAAGACCGGACCTGGCGCGAATCGGAGCGAGCCACCCTCGTAGATGCTCGACCCCGTCACGTCGGCCGGGAGGAGGTCGGGCGTGCCCTGGATCCGATTGGTGTCCAGCCCGAGCGCGCGAGCGATCGCACGGGCCAGGAGCGTCTTGCCCGTGCCGGGAACATCCTCGACGAGGACGTGCCCGTCGGCAAGGAGGGCGGTGACGATCAACCGGAGGGCGTCGTCGCCGCCGATCACGGCGCGGCCCACTTCGCTCCGGAGGTCGTCCCAGAGTCGCCGGCTTGGCCGGCCGGTCAAGGCTCGCTCGGGGATCGCGGCGTTGGCGAGCTCGGTATCCGTGGTGGGCTCCTCGGGGTCGGGGATCGACCGGGCTCAGCTCGACGTCGCGAGTCGACGGAGGACCGCCGGCAGGATCCCGCCGTGGCGGTAGTAGCCGATGTCGATCGGGCCGTCAAGGCGGGCGATCGCCTCGAACCGCTTCTCGCCGCCACCGTCCTTGGCGTCCGCTCGAGCGATGATCGTGAGCCGCTTCTTCGGGGAGAGGTCCTCGGCGAGCCCGTGGACCTCGTATGTCTCCCGGCCCGTCAGACCCAGCGACGAGGCGGTGTCGCCCGGCAGGAACTGGAGTGGCAGCACGCCCATGCCCACCAGGTTCGATCGGTGGATTCGTTCGAAGCTCTCGGCGAGGACCGCCCGGACGCCGAGGAGCAGCGTTCCCTTCGCCGCCCAGTCCCGCGACGACCCCGAGCCGTACTCCCTGCCAGCCAGGACGATGAGCGGCGTCCCTTCCTGCTGGTACCGCATCGCCGCGTCGTAGATGAACGCCTCCTCGCCGTCGGGGAGGTGGACCGTGTACGGCCCCTCCTTGCCGGGTGTCAGCGCGTTGTGCAACCGGATGTTGCCGAAGGTGCCACGCATCATCACCTCGTGATGGCCGCGGCGAGCGCCGTATGAGTTGAACTCGACCGGCGGGACGTTTCGCTCCTGGAGCCATTCACCGGCGGGTGACCCGGCGGCGATCGAGCCGGCCGGTGAGATGTGGTCGGTGGTGACGGAATCACCGAGGAAGGCGAGGGCCCGGGCGCCTTCGATGTCGCCGATCGCCGATGGCTCGCGGGCCAGACCGTCGAAGAAGGGCGGCTTCGCGATGTAGGTCGATCGTGGATTCCAGTCATAGCGGTCGCCCTCCGGAATCGGCAGAGCTCGCCAGCGGTCGTCGCCGTCGAATACCACGGCGTACGTCCGGCGGAACAGCTCCGGGTCGATGGCCTTGCCGATGACCGATCGAATCTCGTCGGGCGTGGGCCAGATGTCGGCGAGCATCACGGGCCGGCGGTCGGTGCCCGTCCCGATCGGCTCCAGCGTCAGGTCGATGTCAACGCGGCCGGCCAGGGCGAAGGCGACGACCAGCGGCGGGGAAGCCAGGTAGCTCGCGCGCGCGAGGGGATGGATCCGGCCCTCGAAGTTGCGGTTGCCGGACAGGACCGCCGCCACGACGAGGTCGTTCGATTCGACGGCGGCCGCGACCGCGTCGTCCAGCGGGCCGGAATTGCCGATGCACGTCGCGCAGCCGTAGCCCGCCAGCGCAAAGCCCAGCGTTTCCAGCGGGGCCATGAGGCCGGCGGCCTCGAGATAGCCCGTCACCGCCTTCGAGCCTGGGGCGAGCGAGGTCTTCACCGTCGGCGGCACAGCAAGGCCGCGGGCGACCGCGTTCCGGGCGAGCAGGCCCGCCCCGATCATCACGGTCGGGTTCGACGTGTTCGTGCAGGACGTGATCGCAGCGATGGCAACGGAGCCCGTCCGCATCGTCGCCCGCCGGCCGTCGACCTCGACCGTCACCGGCCGGTACTCGCGCTCGTCAGCTGCGGCGGCCGCAGCCGAGGCATCCGCTGCCGACTCGTCCTCGACGCCGGGACGCCCAGCCCCTGGTTCGCTCCTCGCTTCGGCGTGGGCGAACGCCGGCGGATCGCTCGCCGGGAACGACTCGGCGGACGACTCCTCGACCCCGCCGCCGTCGGGCCGGGAAGCTTCGATGCCCGCTTCGTCCAGGCTCACGAGCCCGTCCGGGAACGCGGTCCGGAACGAGCGGCGCAGCGAGTGGAGCGGCACGCGATCCTGCGGCCGCTTCGGTCCCGCGACCGATGGCTCGACCGACCCCAGGTCGAGCTCCAGCGTCTCGTCGAACTCGGGCCCGTCGCCGGACTCGCGCCACAGTCCCTGCTCCTTCGCATAGCGCTCGACGAGCGTGATCCGGTCCGGCGTCCGACCGGTCAGCCTGAGGTAGGAGAGGGTCTCGTCGTCGATCGGGAAGAGGGTCGTGGTCGCTCCGAACTCCGGGCTCATGTTGCTGATCGTCGCCCGGTCGGCGAGCGAGAGGCCGGCCAGCCCGTTCCCGGCGAACTCGACGAATGCCCCCACGACGCCGTGGCTCCGAAGCATCTCGGTCACGACCAGGACGAGGTCGGTCGCGGTCGAACCCTGGGGCAGTTCGCCATGGAGGCGGACGCCGACGATCCTCGGCATCGGCTGGTAGAGCGGCTGGCCGAGGAGGACCGCCCCCGCCTCGATCCCGCCGACGCCGTAGCCGAGCACACCGAGGCCGTTGACCATCGTCGTGTGGGAGTCCGTCCCGACGAGGGTGTCCGGGTACGCGATCCGGCGGTCGCCGGCCGACGGATCCGGCGAATCGCTCACGACCGTCGCGAGGTACTCGAGGTTGACCTGGTGGACGATCCCGGTTCCGGGCGGGACGACCCGGAGGTCGCGGAAGGCCGTCTGGGCCCAGCGCAGCAGCTGATAGCGCTCGCCGTTCCGCTCGTATTCGCGCTCGACGTTGAACGCGAACGCCGCGGGCGTCCCGAAGCGGTCGACCTGCACGGAGTGGTCGATGACGAGGTCCGCTGGCACCAGCGGGTTGACGCGGGCCGGATCGCCGCCCAGGTCGGCCATCGCGTCGCGCATCACCGCGAGGTCAACGATCGCCGGGACACCGGTGAAGTCCTGGAGGATCACCCGCGACGGCATGAACGGGACCTCGGCCTCCGCCGCGGCACCGGGGCGCCAGGCTGCGAGCGCCTCGACGTCGGCTGGCTGGACGATTCCGCCACCAGCGTGGCGGAGGACGTTCTCGAGGAGGATCTTCAGCGTGACCGGCGCCCGGTCGAGATCGATCCGGTCCTCGAGCGACGACAGGCGCCAGACGTCGGGCAGGCCCTCGCCGAGGCTGGCTCGGGCGCCGAAAGGATCGGTTCGGACCACGCGACCTCCGTCGGTTCCGTCGGTACACTCGCTGCGTGGAAGAGTACCGCCGAGCCCGCTTCGGACGCGCCCGGAGGCTCGCTCGGGAGGCTCGGCGATGAAGGCCTGGGG
>JBPYEM010000160.1:0-2198 GCA_051985205.1 Candidatus Limnocylindrales bacterium
AAGATCCCGACCGTCGGCCGCCCAAGGGCGATCGCCAGATGGAGTGGCCCGGTGTCGTTGCTGACCACGAGCTTCGCGCCGCCCAGGAGGCCGAGGAGCGCCGGCAGCGAGAGCGTCGTCGCCGGCAGCGCGTTCCGGATCACCTCGGCCGTCGCGTGGACGATCCGCTCCTCCGCCGGCGTCCCCGTCACCACGACCCGGCAGCCACCCGCAGCGAGCCGGGCGCCGACGGCACCGAACGCGTCCGGCGGCCAGCGCCGACGCGGATCGGAGGCGCCGGGGTGGATGACGATCCAGCCGTCCCCGTCGAGACCGGGGAGCTCGGCGGCGAGCGACTGCCGGTCGTCCACCGTGAGGTCGAGGTGCGGCTCGACCCGCACCGGCGTCGCCCCGACCAGCCCGACCACGTCCAGGTATCGGGCGACCTCCCATTGGTGGGGCTGGTACGCGACCCAGCGATCGAGCGGCGGCGCGCCCGGCGCTCGGCTGCCCGCGGTCACGCGAGCCCCGAGGCCGGCGACGAACGCGTTCGAGTGGCCACCACCGCCGTGAAGCTGGATCGCGAGGTCGAAGTGCTCGCGCGCGAGGCCCGCCACGAGCTCGTCGCGATCCACCGTCGATTCGCGCTCGGATTCGTCGCCCAGGGCGCCATCCGGCAGCGCGATCACCCGGTCGACCGGCCCGGGCCGACTGCCGAGGATCGCCACGTGGTGTTGACGGCCGAGCAGCGTGATCTCGGCGTCCGGCTATGCCGCTCGCAGCGCGTCGAGCGCCGGCAGCGAGACGACGAGGTCGCCGAGGGCATTCGCCCGGAGCACCGCGATCCGCTCCACACCCGGGACGCGCTCGCCGGCCGTGCCTGACCTCATCTCAGGCCGTTTGGAACAGGAACGGGGCGTCGTGCCGGCGATCCGGGATCGTCGTCGGCAGCTCGAGGTGGTACGCGCCCGAGGGGAACAATCCGGCCCCGCCGTCCCGGCGGAGGACGTTCAGCTGGGCAAGGACGTCCTCGCCGGCATGCTCTGGCGGGAGATCCTGCCAGAACCCGAAGCCGCCGGCGGCGCGGAGCTTCTCGACATCGAACAGGACGCAGCCGCCGATCCAGGCGACCCGGTACAGCCGATCGCCCGAGCCCAGGCGGCGGCGAAGATGCTCCAGGTTGGCGGCGTTGTGGAGGCGGTGCCGCTCCCAGGTCGGCGAGCCGGGCTCGATCGCCTCCGGAACGACCGGTCCGTCCCAGAACTCGATCGCCTCCTCGCCCGGCCGCTCGTCGCCGAGGTAGCTCAGGCCGACCACGGCCGAGCCGACGAACCCGCACCCCGATTTCCGAATCGACCGCACGAGGCGCTCGACCAGGTCCGGCTCGATGAGAACGTCGTCGTCGAGAAAGAGCGCATACGGAGCAGTCGCCAGCTCGAGGAGCGACTCGCGATGCTCGGCCATCCCGACGCGAGGCAGGTGACGGCGAACGTGGACCGGGCGATCGCTGGCGGCGAGGATCCGGATCACCGCGGTCGCCTCCGGTCCGACGACGGGCTCGGTTTCCGGATTCTGGCTCGAGACGAGGACGCGCAGGTGGCGCCAGGTCTGGGCCGCCACGCCGGCGAGGGTGACCGCGAGGGCGGCCGGTCGTCGGTACGTCGGGATCAGGACGTCCACGGCGAGGTCCGTCATCGCCCCGTTCCGCCCGCGGCGACGCCCGGTGCGCCGGCGAGGTCGGGCGCCAGGACACCGGGCGGAAGGGAGCGCTCGAGGATGCGTTCCCCGTCGGTCGCGCCTTCGCCGGTGATGTCGAGGGCCGCGGCGACCAGATCGGCGGGATCGAGCCGCGTCAGGCAGGCCTGATGGCCGAACGGGCAGACGCTCTTCCGGCAGCCTCTGCAGGGAACGTCGTGGGCGAGGACCCGCGACGAGACACCCCACGGAGCGTGCTGAAGGTTCGTCAGCGCATACGCGTCGACGACCGGCGTCCCGACCGCGGCGGCGAGGTGGGCGGTCCCCGAGTTGTTCGCGATGACCAGCGGGGCGACGGCGACGAGGGCGGCGAGCTCACCGAGGTCGAGCGACCCGGCGAAGGCGACGGCGCCCGGCCCGAGACCCGCGACGATGGCTTCGGCAAGTGGTCGCTCCTCGGCCGTCCCGGTGACGACAACCCGCCAGCCGTGGTCCGCGACGAGGGCGCGGGCGATCGTCGCGAA
>JBPYEM010000161.1:0-8253 GCA_051985205.1 Candidatus Limnocylindrales bacterium
GCCCGCGGAGACCCTCGACGACGATCCGTTCCGCGATGGGGAGACGGACCTCGGGACCGCGAGCGACTGGCTACCGGGCATCAAGGACGAGCACGAGGACCAGGGGCGCGGCGCCGCCTGGCGCGACCGTCCCGCGTGGGACCGGACCGTGACGCCGAACGTGCTCCGCCGGACCGGGACGCGGCCCCGCCGCCGTCGCTGAGGCGCCGCGCGACCTCCTCGACAGGTCGCCAGCGGCGCGGGTCGTCCCACCGCGAGGAACAGCGGTGACACACGGCACCGAAGTGATGCGAACCGCGCCCAAGTGCACCATGCTGCGCTGATCCGGGGCATGGCCGGAGGGTCCGCCGCGATGGAGGTCGCGGAGCCCTCGTCGCGTCCGCCGGCGCGGAGGCGCCGACGCGGACAGGAGGAGCGACGGCATGAGGGTGCGGCGTGGGCTGCGACGGAATCCTGATGCCCGGGGCCTCCACGTCAGGCGCCATTCACGTTCGGGCGATCATCGTTCGGACATGGTCCTTGCCGCGGTTGCCGCGACGCTCGCACAGCTGCTCGATCTCGCGACCTTCGCCCGGATGGTCAAGGAGAACGGCGCGGCGTCGGAGGCGAATCCGCTCGTGTCCGCGCTGCTCCTCGACCGCGGCCTTCCCTTCGTCGCCGTGATGAAGGTCGCGGCGATTGCCCTGGTCGTGGGCGTGATCGCCGTGCTCGCCCGCACCGACGGCCGGCCCCGCCATCCGCGACTCGCCTTGCTGATCGCGACGGCCGCAGTCGTCGCCGGCCTGATCGGCGGCTGGTCGAACGTCTCGGTGATCGTCTGAAGGCTCGTCCTTCCGGGCTTCGCTGACCGTCGCGGGTCAGGCCGGCTCGGCCGCGAGCATCTCGGCCCGAAGCCGCCCACGAGCGCGGCAGAGGAGCGTCCGGGTCGCCAGCTCCGTCCGGCCGATCCGCTCTCCGATCTCGCTCGCTCGGTATCCCTGGGCGGCCAACAGCATGACCGTTCGGTCGTGCTCCCGGGCCGCCGCGAGCGCGCCGGCGAGGTCGCGGTCCCGCTCCCGATTCACGATCGAGTCCTCGGCCGAGGCGACGATCTCGTCCTGGCCCAGCCGCTCGATGGTGCGGTCGCGGGTCTGGCGGCGGCGGGCGTTGCTCACGACGAGGTTGTGGGCAACCCGCCGGATCCATGCCCCGGGCGCATCCGGGCGCTCGCCGGCGCGTGCCATCACGAGCAGCCGCACGAACGTCTCCTGGCAGACGTCGGCCGCCTCGTCAGGATCGCGAACGAGAGAGCGCACGTAGCGCTCCAGGCCCGGTCGCTCATCCTGGTACCACCCCTCGACGATCCGATCGATGTCGGTCGTCTCGAACGTGCGATTCCCCGTGGCATCCATCGGATTGCCTCCCTTGCCGCCGGTCGGCGGCGTGGGGCAGGTATCCGGCGCCTGATGTCCCGGGCACATCGGGCTGGTGTCCCGGGCGGGCGGGCAACCACCCGGGCACCTTCACGGCAAGGATTCCGCCGGCCGTCGTGGAGTCGGTCGCGCGGACCCTCCAACCGTCCACCGGCGGGACGCGGGATACTGCCGGCCGAGTCATCGACGCTCGTCGACTGCTCGACGCGGGTCAGGAGGCGGGATGGGCGTCGCGTTCACCGCACCGGGAGCTGGGCGCCGCCGCGTCGGCGTAGGCGTCGGAGCGGCGCTGCTCGTCGTGGCAGCCGTCGCGGTCGCGGTGATTCTCCTCACCCGTCGCGCGGCTCCGGCGCCTGTCGCGATCCAGGGCACGATCGCGTTCATCCACGGGAACGACGTCGTCGTGATCGCGGGCGACCCGGCCCGGTCTTCGCCCCTGACGACCGAGGAGATCAGCGGCGACGAGTCGTGCTGCACGCTGGCGTGGTCATCGGACGGAACGCATCTGCTCATCGGCTCGGATGAGCATCTCTCGACGGTCGCGGCCGACGGCACGGGCCACCACGAGATCGTCGACGAGGAGATCGTGAGCGGGGTGCCGGCCTGGTCACCGGACGGCACCAGGATCGCCGTCGGGTTCGAGGTCGACGGCTCGCCGCGGCTTTTCGTCATCGACGCGGACGGCACCGGCCGACGCAACCTGACCCCGGATCGACAGACGGTCGGCGACGTCGGGTCGTACGCGTGGTCGCCGGATGGCCGATCCATCGTCTTCGGGGCCGCACCGGGAACGGCGGGGGGCGAGACCGCGGCGACCCTCGACGTGCTGTCGGCCGAAGGCGGTCCGATCCGTCAGGTCCTCAGGGCGGACCCCGGGCTCGCGATCACGGAGTGGTCGTCGCCGGCCTGGTCGCCCGATGCTGGGTCGATCGTCTACGACGTCTCGGCCGGCTCACCGCTCGACATCCGCCTCGAGCTCGTGTCCGCGGAAGCCAAGGGCGCCGCGCCGAAGCAGCTGTCGCCGGCTGGCGAGGATGCCTACGCGGCCGTCTGGTCGCCCGACGGCCGCTGGGTCGCGTTCACGGTCTGGCGGGGCGGCACCGGACCGGCGGACCTCTACGTCATGAACGCCGACGGGTCCGGCGCCAGGAAGCTCGCTGAGGACGTCGGCGCGAATGATCACCCGTGGTCGCCGGACTCCGCGTCGATCACCTTCGGACGGACCGGGGCCGGGAGCGATCTCGACGGCCTCTGGCTGGTCAACGCGAGCAGTGGTCAGGCCGCGCGGCTGTCAGAGCAGACGGTGACCGGCGGCATCGCCTGGCGCGAGCGCTGACGGGCGGCTGAGCGTTACTCGGGGCGCTCCCCGTCTCGGCCCTCGTCTCTCGCGGTCTCATCGACGCCGATGCCGGCATCCCGCGCTCGGATGATCGCCCCGGCACGGTCCGGGACGCGGAGCTTGGTGAAGATGCTCGCGACGTGGTTCCGAACGGTCTTGTCACTGATCGACAGGCGCCGGGCGATCTCCGGAGTGGCGACTCCGCGCGCCACGAGCTCCAGCACCTCGGCCTCCCGGTCGGTCAGCTCCGGGAACGGCTCGCGCGCTCGCCCGCGCGAGCCGGCGAAATACGCCTGCATCCGGGCCGCCATCGAGGCACCGAAGATCAGCTCGCCGACCGCCGCCGCCCGGATCGCTCGGACGACTTCATCGCTCACCGCGTCCTTTGGCAGGTAGCCGCGCGCCCCGGCCCGCATCGCGGCGAACAGGCTGTCGTCGTCCTCCGACATCGTGAGGATCAGGATCCGGGCGGCCGGTCGCTCGGCGAGGATCGCGCGCGTGGCCTCGATGCCGCTCATCTCCGGCATCCGCACGTCCATGAGGACGACGTCAGGATCCGCTCCGAGTGTTGCCGCGACCGCTTCCGACCCCGTCGCCGCCTCGGCGACGATCTCGACGTCGGGCGTCCGTGCAGCCAGTGCCCGCAGACCGTCGCGGTAGACCGGGTGGTCGTCGGCGATGACGATCCGAATGGGTCTGCCGGGCGTGTCCTGGTCCGGGCGAGCGGCCTCCGTCATTCGGTCAGCTCGGCAGTCTGGTTGCCCTGGACGAGCCCGGGGCCGGTGGCTGGCGTCGAGGATGTCTCTCCGGCCGCGGGCGTCGCCGGCTCCCGGTTGGCGACGGGCGCCGCAGCTCGATCCGCGATCGGGAGCGATGCGATCACGACGGTCCCACCGTGCCGCCCCGGCTCGACGACCAGCTCGCCCCCGACCTCCGCCGCTCGCTCGTACATCGCTCGCGTTCCCACCCCGGTCGATCCGCCCTCGAGGCCGACACCATCGTCCGCCACCTCGATCCGGAGCAGATCGTGATCGATCCAGAGGTGAACGCGAGCGGTCCGTGCACCGGCGTGACGGAGCACGTTCGAGACGGCCTCGACGACGATGCGGTATCCGGCTACCTCGATCGCCGCCGGGAGGGTCGCCGGCACGTCGGCATCGACCTCGACCCGCGGTCCACGGTCGGCGGTCAGTGCGTCGAGCTGCTGCCGGACGGCGCCGACGAATCCAAGGGAGTCGATGGCCGGTGGGCGGAGATCGCGGGCCAGCGTCCGCACTTGCGTGAGGATCGAGCGGACGTCACCGCGGATCTCGTCGAGCGCGGCAGCGGCGGCTGGATCCCGACCGGCGACGTCGTCACGGACCGCGTCGACCCGCAGGCCGAGCGCAGCGAGCGACGGACCGAGGCCGTCGTGCAGATCCCGGCGGAGCTTCCGGCGCTCCTCCTCCCGCGCGGCAACGATCCGTGCGCGGCTCGACCTCAGCAGGTCCACCTGGAACAGCTGATCCCGGACGACCGCGATCGCCAACGCGGCCACGGCCGGCAAGGCCAGCAGCGCGACGACCCCCCGCGAAGCGAGCGGCAGCCGGCCGATCGCGATCGGGCCACTCACGAGAAGCAGCTCCGCACCAGCGGCGATGAACACGGTTCCCGCGACCAGCCGGATCTGTCCGCGGCGGGGAAGGGGCGTCCGCCGATAGCCCGCGACGATCGCGACGAGGACGATCACGATCTGGACCGAGGTCACCGCCGACGCCACCGGCGCGAGCCGGCCGATCCAGGCCAGGGCCCCGCCGCCCGGGATCGCGGCGATCGCGGCGCCGAGCGCCAGGGCGACCAGGGGCACGACGTAGACGGCGACGACCGCGGGGTCGCCTCGCGCGATCAGCCATCGCGTCCGGGTCGGGTAGACGGACAAGAGGTGCAGGAGGCTCGCCCAGAACAGGACCGCGAAGACCGGAGCCAGCCCGAAGGCGTACAGGAACGGTGTCCGCTGGACGAGGTCGGACGGCTGCAGCCCCGTCTCCCAGGCGACGATGGTCGCGACGTCGCAGGTCACCCCGAGCAGGAGGAGCCGAAGCGCCGTGGCCCGCGGGCGGCGCGCGACGAGGACGAGCGCGAGGATCAGGGCAGTGGTCGCAAAGATCACGAGCGCCGGCGGCGCGCCACCGAACCGGTCCGTCGGGAACGACTCGAGCGGGGCCGCGAGGTCGACCGACGCGCCCTCGCGGACCACGGTGAACGTTGCCGACGCCGGTAACGGGTTCAGCGCAAAGAGCCATGGCGGCCCGATCGCAGCGCTCGCCCAATCCGCGAGTGGCCGGCCCTGGACCGCGACGACGCGGTCGCCGGATCGGAACGGTGAATCCCCGCCTTCGGGAATGACGGTGACGCCATCGGCCGTCCACGGCCACGCCTCGGTCGCGATCACCCCGCGCTCGGCCGGGATGGCGAACCGGCTGACGGCCATGGCGAGGACGGATGCGACGGCTCCGGCGCTGACGAGGACGACCGCCAGCCAGGCCGGATCGCGCAGCCAGCCGCGGCGACGCATCGTGTCGAACGACCCTCCCACGATGACGCCGGTCAGTCTAGTGCCGCGAGTTCCGTCGGCCGTCCAGCCGGGCGCGCATACACTCGGTCCGGCTCAGGGATGGCCAAGGAGGGTTCGGGATGATCCGTCACGGCTCCCGCCGCGCGCCCCTCGCTGTGTTGTTCGGTGCCCTGCTCGCGATCGCCGCGGGGTGCGGCGGTTCGCCATCCGCCAACGACCCGTCGGGAGCGGTGCAGGCCGCGCTCAGCGCGGCGACGAGCGGCGGCCTCGCGAAGCTTTCCGACTACAGCTGCGCGGCGAAGAAGGGTGACATCGCGAATGCGTTCGGGGGCGTCGACACGTCGGCGCTCCAGGCCGCGGGGATCGACGTGACCGACCTCCTCGGCGCGATGTCGATGAAGTTCGAGAACGTCTCGACGACGCAGGTCTCGAAGTCCGACTCGGCGGCGACGGTCCACCTGTCGGCCGATCTCACGATCGCGTTCGAGGAGGACAAGATGCGAACGATCATGAAGACGATGCTCGCGGCGGCGAGCCAGCCCGTCGACGATGCGACGCTCGACGTCGCGATGGGCGCGATGTCCGCCGGGCTGAGCCGAAGCTCGAAGGTCGACGAGGACGTCCAGCTCGTGAACGAGGGCGGGAAATGGCTCCTCTGCTCGTGATTCCGGCAGCGGACCCGGGGGCGGATTGGCGCCCGGTGAGACGGGCGCTGAACATCTAGAACACCTGTACGGTTTCGGCGCCGTCCGGTAGACTTGGACGGACATGCCCCAGGATCAGCTCGTCGTCCGCGGTGCCCGCGAACACAACCTGAAGGACGTCACGGTCGCCTTCCCGCGTGACCGTCTCGTCGTGATCACCGGCCTCTCCGGAAGCGGCAAGAGCAGCCTCGCCTTCGACACGATCTACGCCGAGGGGCAGCGCCGCTATGTCGAGAGTCTGAGCGCCTATGCGCGGCAGTTCCTCGGCCAGATGGAGAAGCCGGACGTCGACCAGATCGACGGGCTGTCGCCGGCGATCTCGATCGACCAGAAGGGCGCGTCGCGCAATCCACGGTCCACCGTTGGGACGGTGACGGAGATCTACGACTACCTCCGGCTGCTGTTCGCTCGGGCGGGTCACCCGCACTGCCCGAACGGGCACCCGATCGAACGGCAGACGGTCCAGCAGATCGTCGATCAGGTCCTCGCCCTGCCGGAGGGCACGCGGCTCCTCGTCCTCGCTCCCCTGATCAAGGACCGCAAGACCGAAGGCGACCGCGTCTTCGACGCCGCCCGGCGCCAGGGCTTCGTCCGTGTCCGCGTCGACGGCGACATGTACGACCTGTCCGAGGCACCGACCCTGGACAAGTACAAGCGCCACTCGATCGAGGTCGTCGTCGACCGCTACATCGTCCGCCATGCCGAAGCGCCCGAGGGCGCGAAGCGAGCGCCGGATGGCCGGCCGCTCGACCCGGAGACCGGCGTCGTCCTGCCGGACCCGGACGCCTCGCGCCTCGCCGACTCGATCGAGACCGCCCTCCGCCTGGGTGAGGGCGTCGTCCTCATTGCGCCCGCGCCGCGTGACGACGAGGGCCTGCCCTTCGAGGAACGCCGCTACAGCGAGCGCTTCACCTGCCCGTACGACGGATTCACGATGGACGAGCTGGAGCCGCGGAACTTCTCATTCAACTCACCGCACGGCGCGTGCCCGGCGTGCACGGGCCTCGGGACCCGGCTCGAGATCGACCCGGACCTCGTGATCCCGGACCGGACCAAGAGCCTCGCGCAGGGCGCGCTGGTCCCGTGGGCCAAGATGCCGAACGACGCGTCGTGGCGGCTGAAGATCCTCGAAGCGATCTGCGAGTCGCACGGCTGGTCCTTCCGGAAGCCGGTGAAGGACCTTCCGGCGGAGGCGATGGACTACATCCTCCGGGCGGAGAAGGACGAGAAGGTCCTCGTCCGGTATCGCCACGAGCGCGGCGAGAACACGTACAAGGCGACGTTCGAGGGGATCATCACGAACCTCGAGCGGCGGTATCGCGAGACGGATTCGGAATACATCAAGACCGAGCTCGAGAAGTACATGGTCACCCGGCCGTGCCCGACGTGCCGCGGGAAGCGGCTGAAGCCGGAGGTCCTCGCCGTCACGATCGACGATCAAAGCATCTCCGACGTCGCGATGCTCTCCGTGACCGACGCACTCGACTGGGTCGCTCGCCTCCCGAAGCTCCTGAGCGACCGGGAGCGAACCATCGCCTACCAGGTCCTGAAGGAGATCACGGCCCGGCTCGGGTTCCTCGTCGACGTCGGGCTGGACTACCTGACGATCGATCGGGCGTCGATCAGCCTGTCCGGAGGGGAGGCCCAGCGGATCCGTCTCGCGACGCAGATCGGGACGACGCTGATGGGCGTCCTCTACATCCTCGACGAGCCGTCGATCGGGCTGCACCAGCGGGACAACGCGAAGCTGATCGCGACGCTGACCCGGCTCCGCGACCTCGGCAACACCGTCCTCGTCGTCGAACATGACGAGGAGACGATCCGGACGGCGGACTGGGTCATCGACATCGGCCCCGGGGCGGGGGAGCACGGCGGCGAGATCATCGCCAACGGGCCGCTCGAGGCGGTCCTCGACGAGCCCCGCTCGATCACGGGCGCGTACCTGCGCGGTGAACGGGTCGTCCCGGTCCCCCCGAAGCGTCGCAAGGGCAACCTCAAGAAGCTCGTCGTGAAGGGCGCTCGCGAGCACAACCTGCGGGACGTCGACTTCAGCGTTCCGCTCGGCACGTTCACGGCGGTCACGGGCGTCTCGGGGAGCGGCAAGTCAACGCTCGTGACGGATGTCCTGTATCGCGCCCTCGCCCGCGAGCTCAACGGTTCACGGGAGACCGTGGGCGCCCACGACAGCCTCAAGGGCGTCGAGCACATCGACAAGATCATCGAGATCGACCAGAGCCCGATCGG
>JBPYEM010000162.1:0-10031 GCA_051985205.1 Candidatus Limnocylindrales bacterium
CGTCGCGCCGTCGCGGGCGACAGGCAACAGCCCGCCTAGCGGCCCTTCGAATACCCCGTGGCGGTGAGCTTGTCCCACAGTGAGCCGGCGTTGTTGTTCTGGATGTGATCCATCATGTATGCCTGCCCGACGTCGACCGGGCCGAACTGATCGTCGAAGCGAACTCGGGCGATCGTCTCGTCGCGCGACCAGCCCTTGGAGACCGCGTCGGCCACGGCGGCCTTCCACGCCATCAGCACGGACCGCTGCGTCTGCACGTAGTCCAGCCCGACCACCGGACCGTGACCCGGGACGACGTAGTCGACGTCCGGCAGCGCCCGGATGCGCTCGAGGGCCTCCAGCCACTGGTCCACGTTCGAGGTCATCAGCCACGTCTGGCAGCCGGAGAAGATCGTGTCGCCGGTGAAGACGACCCGCTCCTCCGGCACGTGGACCGCCAACTGGCCGGGGGTGTGCCCCGGCGTCCACAGGCAGCGGATCGTGTGGTCGCCGACGGTCAGCGTCAGATCACCGGTGAAGACGACCGTGCCGCGCGGCAGGTTGGCGTAGTAGTCGCCGCGGTCGGGGAGGAGAGCGGCCCCGTCGGGATCGTCGGTCGGGATCGCCTCGAGCGCGTAGGCGAACGGATCGAGCGCCGCCTTCGGGTCCATGAAGATGTCCCACAGTGCCTGGTGGTTCACGATCTCGCCGGCGCCGCGGTACCAGTAGTTGCCGAAGATGTGGTCGACGTGGTTCTCCGTGTTGATCAGGTAGCGGATGGGCCCGTGCTCCTCCGCCGCCGCGCGCATCGCGACCGCCTTCGTGGGGAGCTGCGGCGTGTCGATGCAGACGACCCCCGCCGAGGTCACCACGAAGCTCGGGTTGCAGCCGCGGAGCTTCGTCGTCGTGAACACGTTCGGCGTGACCTGCTCGAGCTCCAGGACCGTCGCGGTCGGCATCGATGCGCTCCTACTGGGTCGCGGTGAGGCCGCCATCGATCCCGAGCACCTGCCCGGTGACGAACGACGCGGCGTCGGAGACGAGGAAGATTGCCGGCCCCGTCAGATCGCTCAGCTCGCCGATCCGGCGGAGCGGGATCCGGTTGACGATTCCGGCCTTGAACTGCGGGTCCGCAAGAAGTGACACCACCTGGGGCGTGTCGACGAAGGTCGGCATGATCGCGTTCGCCCGGATCCCGTACTTCGCCCATTCGGTCGCCCACTGACGGGTCAGGGAGCTGATCGCGCCCTTCGCAGCGACGTAGGCCGAATAGCCGGCGTTGATCCCGAGGTTCGCGCGGACGGACGACACGTTGAGGACGGCGCCACCGTGGCCCTGTTCGACCATGGCCCGGACGGCGGCCTGGGTCGGGATCACCGTGCTCCGCAGGTTCAGCTCCATGATCCAGTCCCAGCGGTCGCGGGGGTAGGCCTCCGCCGGGTGGAGGGCGTCGCCGGCGCCGCCACCGACGGCATTCACGACGATGTCGATCCTGCCGAAGCGATCGTTCGCGGTCGCGACCATTCGGTCCGCGTCGGCCTCGACGGTCGCGTCGGCGACGACGGCCACACCCTCGGACCCCGCCTTCGTCACCCTGGCGACGGTCGCCTCGAGCTTCTCCTGGCTGCGGCCGGCAACGACGACCTTCGCGCCGACACCGGCGAAAGCCTCCGCGATCGCGCCGCCGATGGAGCCGCCACCGCCACCGACCAGGGCAACGCGGCCGTCGAGGCGGAACGTGTCGAGCTGGGTCATGGAGCTCCTCGCGGGACGGGACGACGCGACCCGAAGGGACGGGCCTGCGCGTTCGTCGGGGTTTGATCGATTATCGAGAATGGCATCTGGGGGCGCAACCGACGTCGCGGCGGTCGGCCGCATAGAAAACGCTTACCATCGGCCCGACGCCCGGCAGCCGGAGAACCCGATGACCCTGAATCTCGACGGCCTCATCCCCGCGACGGTCCTGCCGATGGACGCCGGCGGACGCATCGACGAGCCCGCCCTCCGCCGCTACATCGGCTGGATCGCGAAGCAGGGACCGGTCGCGCTCGCGATCAACGTCGACACCGGCGAGGGGCCGCACCTGACGCTCGACGAGAAGGTCCGCGTCCTCGAGATCGTCAACGACGTCACGGACCTGCCGATCGTCGCCGGCCTCGCCGGCCCCTCGACGGAGGCGGCGGTCCGCCAGGCGAAGGACTTCAAGGCTGCCGGCGCCGACGCCTTCCTCGTCTTCCCGATCCCGGCCTATCTCAGCGAGCCGCTGGACCCTCGCGTCCCGGTCCAGTACCACGAGGCGATCGCCGCGGTCGGCCTGCCCCTGATCCTCTTCCAGCTCCAGCCGGCGCTTGCCGGGCTGAACTTCGAGCCGGGCACCCTTCGGGCGATGGCTCAGGTGGACGGCGTGATCGCCATCAAGGAAGCATCGTTCGACGCGCGCCGGTTCATCGACACGGCGCGGCTCCTCGAGGAGCTGCCCCGGCCGATCACGCTACTGACCGGCAACGACAACTTCATCCTGGAGTCGTTCGTCCTCGGCGCGACCGGCGCGCTGATCGGGTTCGGCGCGGTGATGACCCGCGAGCAGGTCGACATGATCGACGCCTGGAACGCCGGCCGGATCGACGAGGCGCGGGCGCTCGGGAGGCGTGTCCAGCGGCTGGCCGACGTTGTCTTCGCCCGCCCGGTGGGGGATTACCGGGTCCGCCTGAAGGAGTGCCTGCGGATCCTCGGCGTGCCCGGCCTCGAGGAGGCCAACGTCCGCAAGCCGCTCCTGCCGATCTCGGGCGCCGAGCGGGCCCACCTCGCCGATGTCCTCGCCGAGGTCGGCCTGCTGAAGGAGCCGGTCGCCGCCGGTTGACGCCCTGCCCAGCGGACGTTGCCGGAGCGACGTTGCCCGAGCGACGTTGCCCGAGCGACGTCGGCGAAGCGACGTCGGCCAAGCGAGGTCGGCCAAGCGACGCTGTTGTCGCGGGAACAACAAATGACCGCCGAAAGGCCCGTTGGGGTTCTTGGATGGTTCCGAAGCGCTCCTTCCGGCGCCGGTTGTTGTGGGGGACACAACAGGAGGAGGCCGACCAGTGGGCGGGACGCTGCTTGTTGTGCGCCCCGCAACAGACTCGGCTCGCGGCCTTCGAACCAGGGGCCGGACGTTGCTCCTTGTCCGTGCCGCAACGAACCCGGCTCGTGCGTCGGACCAGCGGCCCGGTTGCTCCTTGTCGGTGCCGCAACGGACGCGGCTCGCAAGGGCGTGGCTGGCGGGCTTCGCCCCCCGGAACGCACCCCGCAGCAAACGTTTACTATCGACGGTGACACCCTTCGAGACGCCGTCGACCCGCCCGTCCAGCCCGGAGGAGGCAGCCCGTGGCGACCGAGCCCGCAGACGTCCTGATCATCGGCGCCGGTGCCTCCGGCGCGGTCGTCGCCCTCCGCCTCGCCGAGGCGGGCTTCAAGGTCGTCTGCCTGGAGCAGGGTGACTGGCTCGACCGGGCGGGCTACCCCGGCAACAAGCTGGACTGGGAGCTGAAAGCTCGCAAGGACTGGGCAACCAGCCCGAACATCCGCGGCCTCGCCTCGGATTACCCGATCGTCGAGGACGACACCCCGGTCTCGCCGCTGATGTACAACGCCGTCGGCGGCTCCACGATCATCTTCGCCGGCGCCTGGCCGCGCGCCCTCCCGTCGGACTTCCGGGTCCGGAGCCTGGACGGGATCGCCGACGACTGGCCCATCGACTACTTCGAGCTGCTGCCGTACTTCTACCGAACGGATCGACAGTTCGGGATCTCGGGGCTCCCCGGCGACCCGGCCTACCCGCCGGACTCCGAGGACGCGCCGATGCCGCCGCTCCCGATCGGGGCGGCCGGAACGAAGGTCGCCCGCGGGATGAACAAGCTCGGCTGGCACTGGTGGCCGGAGTTCAACTCGATCAACTCCGTCGCGTATGACGGGCGGCGGCCGTGCGTTCAGCGGAGCACCTGCCAGTCCGGTTGCAATGAGGGCGCCAAGGCCTCGACCGATCTCACCCACTGGCCCAAGGCGATCGGCCTGGGGGCGAAGCTCATCACCGGCGCGCGGGTCAGCCGGATCGAGACGAACGATCGCGGGCTCGCGACGGGCGCGACGTGGATCGACCGGGACGGCGTCGAGCATCTCCAGCCTGCGCAGGTCGTGGTGGTCGCCGCGAATGCGATCGGCACCCCGCGGTTGCTGCTTCTTTCCGCCAACGAGCGGCATCCGGATGGCCTCGCGAACTCGTCGGGCCTCGTCGGCAAGCGGCTGATGATGCATCCCTTCGCCAACGTCGCCGGGCTGTTCGAGGACCCGTTGCGGAGCTGGGCCGGCCAGTTCGGCGACCTGATCGAGAGCCTGGAGTTCTACGAGACCGACGAGAAGCGTGGCTTCGTCCGCGGCGCGCGCTGGGGTCTCGCCCCGACCGGCGGCCCGATCAACACCGCACTCCCGAGCCGGGCCGGCGAGCAGGCGTGGGGCCCGGACCACCACCTCCATGTCCGAACGCATCTCGGCCACGGCGCGAACTGGGGCCTGTTCGCGGAGGACCTCCCGGACGAGGCGAACCGGGTCGAGCTGTCGTCGGTGGTCACGGATTCGTCGGGCATCCCGGCGCCGGAGGTCCACTACACGATGGCCGACAACGCCCGGCGGATGCTCGACTTCCACATCGAGCGGGCGAAGGAGTCGATGGAGGCGGCCGGCGCCTACAAGATCGAGGTCGACCGGCTGATGCGCTACAGCGGCTGGCATCTGCTCGGCACCGCGCGGATGGGCAACGACCCGAAGACGTCCGTCCTGGATCGCTGGAACCGGAGCCACGACGTCCCGAACCTCTACGTCGTCGACGGCTCGTGCTTCGTGACGTCCTCGGGCGTGAACCCGACGTCGACGATCGTCTCGATCGCCCTGCGTGCCGCGGACCACATGGTCGAGACCCGCTTCGCGCAGCAGGTGCCGGCATGACGATCGAGGAGCGGGTCGGCCTCACGGATGCCGAGGTAGCGATCCTCGTCGGGATCGCCGACCACCTGATCCCCGCGGCCCACGGGATGCCATCCGCCCGGGACGTGCTGACGGCTGACCGCCTGCGCTTCGTCCTGAACGCGCGTCCCGACCTGGCCGAGCCGATCCGGCGAGCGCTTCGTGACGGCCTCGGCGACGATCCCGCGGCGCGACTCGCCGGCCTCGCCGAGGCGGACCCGGCCGCGCTGAACGCGCTCCAGCTCGCGATCGTCGGCGGCTACTACACGGACAAGACCGTTCGGGAGCTGATCGGCTACCCGGGCCAGGAGGCGATCACGATCCGCTCGTGGGAGGTCCCGTCCTACGTGGACGAGGGTCTCATCGACGTGGTCCTCGCCCGCGGCGCGGTCTGGCGCGACCCGGCGACGGGCCAGCGCGCGGTCGTCGCGAACGCACCCAGAACGTATGCGGAGCGGTTCGCCGCTCCGCCGCAAGGAGACGGCCATGGCCACGACGGCACCTGAGCATCCCGAGACCGCGACGCCCGGCTGGCTCGACCCCTTCCTCGCGGACTGGCGGCCGGGCACGGGCGAGCCGCGGGAGATCCGCGAGCCGGCCTCCGGCCGGCCGCTGCTGACGCTGCCCCAGTCCACCCCCAGCGACGTCGCCCACGCCGCCGCTGCCGCGGCGGCGGCCCAACCGGCCTGGGCGGATACGAGCTACGACGAGCGGGCGCGGGTCCTCCGCCGCGCGGCCGAGATCTACGAGGCGCACCGTCCGGAATTCGGGACGTGGACGCAGCGCGAGACCGGCGCCGTCCACGGGAAGATGCATCACGAGCAGAATTTCGCCGCCGGCGAGCTGAACGCGGCCGCGACGATGCCGTTCCAGCCGTACGGCCAGCTCGTCCCGAGCGTCGTTCCGGGACGGCTGTCGATGCTCCGGCGCGTTCCCGCGGGCGTCATCGGCGCGATCACGCCATGGAACTCGCCGTCCGTCCTCGGGATGCGGGTCGTGGCGCCGGCGCTCGCCGTCGGGAATGCCGTGGTCCTCAAGCCGGATCCCCAGACGCCGGTCTGCGGCGGGGCGATGTTCGCGGCGGTCTTCCGCGAGGCCGGCCTGCCCGACGGGCTGCTCCAGGTGGTCGTGGGTGGCGCGGAGACGGGTGAGGCGATCGTCACGGACCCGAACGTGAACCGGGTCTCCTTCACCGGATCCACGGCCGCAGGGCAGCGGGTCGGATCGCTCGCCGGCGGGCTGCTGAAGCGGGTCAGCCTCGAGCTCGGCGGGAACAACGCCTTCGTGGTGCTCGACGACGCGGACCTCGAGGCCGCGGCATCGGCCGGCGCGTTCGCCTCGTTCCAGTTCCAGGGCCAGGTCTGTTTCGCGACCGGCCGCCACATCGTCCACCGCAGCATCGCCGCGGACTACGTCGACCTGCTGACGGAGAAGGCGAAGCGCCTCCGCCTCGGCGATCCATACCGCGAGGACGTGGACCTCGGGCCGATCGTCAACCAGAAGCAGCTGGAACGGGTCGACGGCATCGTTCGCCGGTCCGTCGAAGGCGGCGCGAAGGTCGTCGTCGGCGGCACGCACGACGGGCTGTTCTATCGGCCGACCGTCCTCACCGACGTGACGGCGGACCAGGCGGCCTGGCGCGAGGAGATCTTCGGGCCGGTCGCGCCGGTCGTGACGTTCGACACGGACGAGGAGGCGCTCGCCCTCGCGAACGACAGCGAGTACGGGCTGACCGGCGCGGTCTACTCCCGCTCGATCTCGCGCGGCCTGGAGCTCGCCCAGCGGTTCAAGAGCGGCATGGTCCATGTCAACGACCAGACCGTGAACGACGAGGCGACGATCCCGTTCGGTGGGATGGGCGCGTCGGGCAACGGGACGAGATTCGGTGGGGCCGCGAACTGGGACGAGTTCACCGAGTGGCAGTGGGTGACCGTGCGCGACGAGCCGCGGTCGTATCCGTACCCCTACTGAGCCCGGTTCGAACCCGCTCGATGACATCGATCACGGAGGTCGCACGCCGAGCGGGCGTGTCGCCCGCGACGGCGTCGCGCGTCGTCTCCGCCGCGGACTACCCGGTCAGCGCGGCGACGAGGGAGCGGGTCCTCGAGGCCGCTCGCGCTCTCGACTACGTCCCGAACGCGCTCGCCCGCGGCCTGTTGAAGAGCCGGATCCCGGTTGTCGCCGTGATCGTCCACGACATCACGGACCCGTACTTCGCGGAGATCGTTCGCGGCGTCGAGGACGCGGCCAACGCCGCGGGCTATCTCGTCATCACGTGCTCGTCGGAACGCGACGCGGAGCGCGAACGGTCGTACGTCCGCCTCGTCCGCTCGATGCGGGCCGCGGCGGTGGTGTTCGCCGGCTCCGGTCTCGACGATCCGGAGCAGAACGAGGCGATCGGGCGGCATCTCGACGCCATGCGGGCCGACGGCGCCGCGGTGGTCCACCTGTCGCCGCACGCTGGCGGCCAGCCGGAGGTCGGCGTCGACAACGAGGCGGGGATCGCGGCGATGGTCGCGGCCCTCGTGCGTCTCGGCCATCGGCGGATCGCGTTCCTGGCCGGGCCTCGCGCGCTCTACGTGGCGCGGGAACGCCTCGCGGGTTATCGGCGAGGCCTCGCCGCTGCCGGGCTGGAGGTCGACGAGCGGCTCATCGTCGCGACGACGTTCGACGGCGAGGGTGGGGCGCGCGGCATCGACGCGCTCCTGGGCAGTGGTCTCCCGTTCACCGCGGTGTGCTGCGCGAACGATCTCCTGGCGCTCGGTGCGCTTCGGCGGCTGGCCATCCGCGGGATCGACGTTCCCGGCCGGGTCTCCGTCGCGGGCTTCGACGACATCTCGACCGCGGCGATCACCGCGCCCAGCCTGTCCACGGTCCGTCTTCCGCTCCGTGAGCTGGGCCGGCTGGGCTTCGAGCACGCGGGCCGCCGGCTGGCCGGCGGCGACGGCGCCGGCGATCCGAGCGGCCCAACTCGCGTCGTCCTGCCGACCGAAGTCGTCCTCCGCGGCTCGACCGCGCCACCCGCAGCAGGGGTCGTCGCCTGATGGCGGAGCTCGCGGGTCGCGTCGTCCTCGTGACGGGGAGCAGCCGCGGGATCGGCGCGGCCGTTGCCAAGCGCGCGGCAGCGGAAGGCGCCCGCATCGCGGTCCACTACCGAACCGGCGCCGCCGAGGCGGAGTCGGTTGTCGACGCCGCGATTGCGGCCGGTTCGCCAGAATCCCGGTCGTTTGCCGCCGACCTCAGCTTCGGGGACGCCGCGGAGCGACTCGTTGGTGAGGTTGCGGCCGCGTTCGGCGGCCTCGATGGGCTCGTCAACAACGCCGGGATCGACCAGCGCGGATCCAGCCTGGAGCTGTCGCCCGAGGAGTGGGACGCGGTGATCGCGACGAACCTCTCGGCTGCGTTCCGGACGATGCGCGCCGCGATCCCGCTGATGCTCGACCGAGGCGGCGGGTCGATCGTGAACGTCGCCTCGCGTCTTGGCCAGATGGGGATCGCCGAGACCGCCGCCTACAGTGCGGCGAAGGCCGGACTGATCGGGCTCACCCGTTCGCTCGGCCGGGAGTTCGGGGCGAAGGGCGTCCGGGTCAACGCGGTCGCGCCGGGGGTGACGATCACCGAGATGACGACGAACCTCGTCGACAGCGAGGAGGGCCGGCGCCGGCTCCGCGACATGGCGTTGGGCCGCTTCGGGACCGCCGACGAGGTCGCCGAGGCGGTCGTGTTCCTGCTGTCGGATCGGGCGAGCCTGTTCGTCGGCCAGACCCTCAACCCCAACGCCGGAGGCTATATGCCGTGATGGGCCACCTGCCGTGACCGTGCCACAACCCCGGGTTCGCGCCGGTTCCAAGGTCGTGGACGTCCGCGACGCCGTCGGTCTCGTTCGTGACGGGGCGACGATCGTCATCGGCGGCTCCGGCGCGGGCCACGCGCTGCCCCAGCGGTTCATCGACGAGCTCGCGGCGGTCTACGAGGCCGAGGGCCGGCCACGCGACCTGACCACCGTTCGGATCGTCGGGATCGGCGACTTCGCGGACCGCGGCTTCTCCCAGTTGGGCCTTCCCGGGCTGATGAAACGGACGATCGGCAGCAACATCGGCAACGAGCCGCGCCTGGGCGCCCTCGTCGAGGCGAACGAGATCGAGTCGTACTCGTTCCCCCAGGGCGTGCTGTCCGAGCTCATGCGGGAGATCGCCGCCGGGCGGCCGGGGCTGGTGACCGGGGTGGGGCTTGGCACGTACGTGGACCCGCGGCAGACCGGCGGCAAGCAGAACGCCCGCACGACGGAGGACCTCGTCGAGCTCGTCACGCTCCGGGGCAGGGAATGGCTGCTGTTCCACGCCTTCCCGATCGACGTCGCGGTCATCCGCGGCACGACCGCGGACGAGGACGGCAACCTGACGATGGAGGGCGAGGCCGTCCAGGGCGAGATGCTGGCCATGGCGATGGCCGCCAGGAACAGCGGTGGCATCGTGATCGCCCAGGTCCGCCAGCTTGCGAGCCGCGGCGGACTCCGGATGCGCGACGTCAAGGTGCCGGGCGCCCTCGTGGACCACGTCTATGTCGACCCGGACCAGTGGCAGACGTACCTCACCCGCGATTCGCCCTATTACGCCGGGGCGCTGCGCCGCCCGCCGGTTGCCCAGGAGCCGCTCCCGCTCGACGTCCGCAAGGTCATCGCCCGCCGTTCTCTGCTGGAGTTCCCGCCGGGCGCGATCTGCAACCTGGGCTTCGGGATCAGCCAGCTGATCGGCCGCGTCGCCTGGGAGGAGGGCATCACGGACCGGCTCGTCCTGACGGTCGAGCAGGGGATCTTCGGCGGCGTCCCCGTCGCGGGCAACGAGGGAGGTGCCGGCTTCAACTACCAGGCGATGATCGACCAGCCCTACATGTTCGACTTCTACGACGGCGGCGGGCTGGACATCGCGAGCCTGTCGTTCGCGGAGGTGGACGCCGACGGCAACGTCAACGTCCACGCCTTCGAGGGCCGGGTCCGCGGCCCGGGCGGGTTCCCGAACATCAGCGCCCGGACGCCGCGGATCAACTTCGTCGGGACG
>JBPYEM010000163.1:0-5590 GCA_051985205.1 Candidatus Limnocylindrales bacterium
CTCGTCGACCACGCGATGGTCCTCTTCAACGGCGATCGCGCCGCGGTGTTCCTCCGGTCCGCCGACGGCCGGGCGACCGCGGAGGTCAGCCGCGGCCTGTCCACGGGCTACCTCCAGTCCGTCGTCGACTTCCCGGCCCGGTCGCTTCCCTCGCTGGCGGCGATCGCCCGCCGGCCCCTCTTCGCGACGAGCTACCGGAACGACCCGCGGGCCGCGGACGTTCGGGCCGCCGTGGTGCAGGAAGGCTTCGACACGATCTGCACGGCACCACTTCTCGACTCGGGCGAGCTCCTGGGCCTGCTGAACGTCTACCACGACAGCCCCCACGACTGGACGACCGACGAGCTCGACACGATGGCCGCGCTGGCCGAGCAGGCGGCCGTCGCGATCAAGAACGCCCAGAACTTCGAGAAGATGGCGACCTGGGCCGCCCAGCTCCAATCGATCCAGCAGCTCGGGACCCGCCTCGCCCGTCTCGGTGACGAACGCGAGATCGGATTGGCGATCGCGACCGAGCTCCGGCAGCTGATCGACTACCACAACGTCCGGGTCTACCGGCTGCACGGCGAGGACCTGATCCCGGTCGCCATGCAGGGCCAGGTGGGCGAATACGTGGACGAGACGCCGGAGCAGCTCCAGGTCAAGTTCGGTCAGGGGATCACGGGCTGGGTGGCCGAGCACCGGCTCGCCCAGAACCTGCCGAACGCCGCGACGGACCCGCGGGCGAACACGATCCCCGGGACGGACGAGGACCTCGACGAATCGATGCTCCTCGCACCGATGATCTTCGAGGACCAGGTCCTGGGCGTCCTCGTCCTGTCGAAGCTCGGCCTCCACCAGTTCTCGGATGATGACCTCCGCCTCCTCGTGATCTACGGCAGCTTCGCGGCGCAGGCCTTCGCCAACGCGGACGCGACGGGCCTGCTGCGGGCGCAGTCCGAGGCCCTGGGCCGCCAGCTCGCGAACCAGCGGGCGCTCCTCGCCCTGACGGAGTCGATCCTGACGACCCTCGAACCCGGCGCCGTCCTGGACCAGGTCGCGGAACGACTCTCGGAGCTCGTCGGCTACGACAACCTCTCGATCGAGGTCCTCGACCGGGTCACGAACCTGCTCCGGCCGCTCACCGCCAAGGGCGTCCATGCCGCGGAGTACCTCGAGCCGTGGCTGCCGGGCGAGGCGGGCCTCGCGACCTGGGTCGTCGCCCACAACGAGCCGGCGCTCGTCCGGGACGAGGCGAGCGATCCGCGCGTGAACCAGTTCGGGACGACCGGCACCCTCGACGGCAGCCTGATCTGCGTCCCGCTCCGAGGCCGCGAGGGGGCGACCGGCGTGCTGACGCTCGAACGCCTCGGCACGGAGATCCGCTACACGGAGGAGGAGTTCGAGCTCGTCCAGCTGTTCGCGGCCCAGGTGTCGATCGCCCTGCAGAACGCGGAGGTCCATGCCGCGGTCGAGGTCCGCGCCCAGACGGACGACCTCACCGGCCTGCTCAACCACGGCACGTTCCAGGGCTGGCTGAAGCGAGACGCGACGACGCATGAGCCGTTCAGCCTGATCATGCTCGACCTCGATGACTTCAAGGCCGTCAACGACCGGCTCGGCCACCAGGCCGGCGACCGGCTGCTGGCGGAGATCTCCCGGGCGCTCGTCGCGGCCGGCCGCGAGACGGATCGCGTCTTCCGCTATGGCGGTGACGAGTTCGCCCTGATCCTGCCGGGGGCCGACGCGGCTTCCGCGCTGACGGTGGCCGAGCGCGTCCGGATCGCCGTGCAGGCACTCGGCGGCGCCGGCTCGCGGTGGAGCGACGCCGGCGTCTCGATCAGCGTCTCGATCGGCGTCGCGACGTACCCCCGCGACGGCGTCACCGCGGACGAGATCCTGCTCGCCGCGGACCGTGCCTGCTTCGTTGCCAAGCGGACGGGCCACGGGCTGATCGCGACGGCAGACGAGGGGCTCGCGATCGCGGCCGACTTCGCGTTCAAGCTGCCGACCCCGATCGACGTCCTCGAGCCCGATGGATATTCCGGTGGTTCCGGTGGTTCCGTCGCCGGCGCCGCCGAACGGGAACGGGATCCCGCCTTGCGCGGGGAGGATCGTCCGGACGAGGGCCGCCACGCTGCGGCACCGCCCGCCGCCTGACCGGTGGCCCGGCCGTCGCGCTCGGCTCCCTCGTTCGGCCGGCGTTGGGGCCTTCGCGCCGCTCGGGGCGCATTCGTCGTCGCGACGATCGTCGCCGCTGCCGGCTGTCTGCCCCAGAACAGCCGCGGCTCCGCCGCGCCGTCGTCCGGCGCCGCGCCTGCCGGCTCGAGCGGGACCGCCAGTCAGAGCCCGGCCGGAGCCCGCGCGACACCGCCCTTCGTCCGGCCCACCCCGACGCCCGCGCCGACGTTCCTCGTCTACACCGTCAAGACCGGTGACAGCCTGAGCTCCATCGCCCACCACTTCGGGACGACGGGCCGCAGCATCGCCTACTGGAATGGCGCGACGTACCCAAGCCTCGATCCAGAGTCCGGCCAGTACCAGCCGGGCCTGCTCAAGGTCGGCTGGACGCTCCACATCATCCCGAACGTCACGTTCGACGAGCAGACGCTCCCCGAGCCGAGCGACCTCATCGACGACACGCCGAGCGAGTCCGCGCCCGACGCCTCCAGCGAGCCGTCCGCCTCCTGAGGCGGCCGAGCCTCAGCGGCGCGCGAGGTCGACCAGGAACTGCGGGGTCCAGAGCTCCGATTCGTGCAGGAAGCCCGTCACGGTGACGACCGCCAGGAGCCCGCCGAAGAACAGCAGCACGAGCTTGTCCGTCCGGTCGAACGTGAGCTGGCGCAGCCAGGTCCGGCGGCCCGTACCGAAGGCCCGCAGGTCCATGGCGTCGATCGTGTCCTCCGCGCCCGCGATGGCGTTCACGACGGTCGGCACGATCACCGGCGTCGAGCGCCGGAGGCGACCGAGGAGTCCGCTGGCCCCGGCGGACCAGTCGAAGCCGCGGATCCGCTGCGCGTCGACGGTGGTCTGGAAGTCCGCGGCGAGCGACGGCAGGAACCGGAACGTCAGGTCGATCCCGAAGGCGAACTTGTCCGGGATACCGAGCCGGCGGAAGGCGATCCCGAAGTCGTTCGGTGCGATCGCGAAGGCGACAGGGAAGCCGATCGTCGCCATCGCCAGGTAGCGCATCAGCAGGGTGATGGCGAGGGCGACGGACTCGGCGGAGATCGGGGTGCCGACCAGCGGCATCAGGAAGTAGATGTGGAGCTTGTCGGCGGGCAGGGACCGGACCTCACCGCCCGCGACGATGATGTTGACCGTCACGATGAACGACACGAACAGCAGAACGATCGTCCAGTTTCGACGGATCTGACTCCAGGGGATCGCGGCGGACCGGTAGTAGACGACCGACAGCAGGAGCAGGGCGAACACGAGGCGCCCGTCCCAGACCTGCAGCACCGCGAAGATGAACAGGGCGACGACGACGATCAGGACGCGGGGGTCGCGGCGAGCGAGCCACGACCCCCGGCCGAGATATCGCGGGGCGATGTTCACGGGCGGCCCCGGACCCGCTGGCCTATCTGCCGAGCTGGCTCTTCAGCGGCTCCCATGCGTAGACGAGGATCGGGACGAGGATGATCGTCGCGACGAGGTCGCCGACGATGACCGGGATGTACTCGGTGCTGAGGACGGTCCCGAAGTCGTACTTGTTCAGGACCATGTCCGAGAACACGAGCAGGAACCCGATCACGACGGCGATCGCCCCGGCAACCGCCCCGCCGATCGCCCGATCGCGGATGTTGCCGCTGGCCGCCCAGCGTGCGAGGTACATCGGGGCGAGGCCGGCGATGATGCCGACCAGGCCGTTGGCGAGGCTCCAGTTCCAGGATGTCAGGGCGCCCCAGCCGGAGATCTGGTCACCGATCGCGTTCCCGACGAGCCCGGTGAAGAACCCGACGATCGGGCCGAACGCGTACCCGAAGAACGGCACGAGCGCGAACGCCGGCCGGATCGAGACGGTGCTGCCGGGAATCGGGATCTGGGCGACCAGGAGGATGCCGTAGAGCGCTGCGCCGATCGCCGCGTAGACGATCGTCCGAGAACTGACCTCCCAGAGGTCGTTGCGCTCCATCTTCAACGTTGCCATGCAGTCCCTCCAACCGTGAGCGTGTCCCCCTCGCAGTGGCGCGCAGTGGCGTCGAGCACCTCAGGCCGGCGCTCCTTCGGCCGCCACGATCTCGTGGGCCAGGGTCTCCGCGTCAAGGAGCCGACCCTGCGCGGAACCGTAGCGGGCGTTGGCCCGCAGGAGCGACGTCAGCCGGAGGTTACAGGCGATCCATGCCTCCTCATCCGCGATGACGGTCGACGGCGGCCCGTCCGCCACGACCCGACCGTCTCGCAGCAGCAGGATACGGTCCGCGTGCGTCAATGCAAGGTCCACGTCATGCGTGATCAGGTAGAGGCTCTCGAGGTTCGGGATCGTCGCGACCTCGGCGAGGAAGCGGTTCGCGGTCCGGTGATCCTGACCGGCTGACGGCTCGTCGAGGATCAGTCCCGGCGGGCGAAGCGCGAGGGCGATGGCCAGCGCCAGCCGCTTCTGCTGGCCGAAGGACAGGGTCAGGGGCGGCCGCTCACGGATGTCGTCGAGATCCGCGAGCGAGGTCCGGGCCAGGACGTCGTCGACGATCGCATCGAACGTCGACGGATCGCGGCCGAGGTTGCGCGGCCCGAAGGTGAGCTCGTCTCGCACGGTCCGCGCGAAGAGCATCTGGCTGGGGCTCTGGAAGACATAGCCGAACGTCGTCGCCAGGTTCGCGGTGGTCCGCTCGGTGATCGGGCGGTCGTCGACAAAAATCTCGCCGGCGGTCGTCGGCATCAGCCGCATCGCGGCCCGGAACAGCGTGGTCTTGCCGGAACCGTTCGGCCCGAGCACGGCGACGGTCTCGCGGCGACCGAACGACGCGTCGACGCCACGCAGGACGGCCCGCTCCCCGTACCCAGCCCAGACGCCGCGGTAGGCCAGCCGCGTGCCGGCGCCGGTGGCGTCGGCGTCCGCGGCGCGATGGCCACGGCCGTTCGAAGCGTCACCCGCGCCGACCCTCCCGATGCCGCCCGGAGCCTCCGCACCGCTCGAGCCGGCGCGCGTTCCGGCCGCCAGGCGCGCCCGTTCGAGGACCGCGTCGAACGGCAGCTTGACCGCCTCGGGATCGGCGACCGCGAGGAACCCGGACACGTCGCCCAGATACCGGGTCCGGCCCGCGTCGAGATAGAGGACCCGGTCGGGCCGCAGCTCCAGGGCTTCCTCGACGCGGTGCTCCACGATGACGACCGCGTGGCCCTCGTCGGCGAGCGCCCGAAGGAGCGCCAGCAGCCGCTCCGCGGTCGCGGGATCGAGGTTGGCCAGCGGCTCGTCCACGACGTACAGCCGCGGCCGCATCATCAGGATCCCGGCCGCGGCGACCAGCTGCCGCTCGCCGCCGGACAGTGCCGACGTCTCGCGACCCGCGAGCGCGTCGATGCCCGTTCGGCCCACGACCTCCCGGATCCGCTCGCCGATCTCGCCTCGCGGCAGGCCCAGGTTCTCCGGGCCGAACGCGAGCTCCGATTC
>JBPYEM010000164.1:0-2578 GCA_051985205.1 Candidatus Limnocylindrales bacterium
TCGAACGGGCTCGGCTCGACGGAGCTGATCAACTGGGCCCAGACCTGGCTCTCGAACGTCGAGAGCGCGACCGGCGTTCGGCCGTTGATCTACACGACCGCCAGCTTCTGGACGTCGTCGCTCGGGAACACGGATTGGTTCGCGCGCGACGGCTACCAGCTGTGGGTCGCGCACTGGACGACGGCGAGCAAGCCGAGTGTCCCCGCGTCGAACTGGGCCGGCCAGGGCTGGACGTTCTGGCAGCACTCCAGCACCGGCTCCGTGCCCGGGATCACGAGCGGCGTGGACCTCGACCGGTTCAACGGACCGAGCCTGACGAGCGTCGTCCTCGTTCCCTGAGCGAAAGACCGAACCGGCGAGCCTGCTCCGGTTCAGATGACGTGCAGATGCAGATCCCGCTCCGCGAGGAGCGCCACGGCGTAGCCGGGCGTCGCACGGTCGGGGAGTTGCGAGAGACTCGTAAGGACGAATCCGTGCGGGTCGGCCGCATCGGCCGTCGCGTCGCCGACGGTGTCCGGAATCGGCGCCCGCATCCCCGAGCCGAAGGTTGGAGGCCAGGACATGCACATCGCCCAGGCAGGGTCACAATCGTCGACGACGGGGAGCCAGGAGTCCTTCACCGGACACGTTCGGATCGACCCGCTCTTCCAGGCGAACGACCCGGCACGAGTCGGTGGCGCGTTGGTGACCTTCGAGCCCGGTGCCCGCACGGCGTGGCATCGCCACCCGCTCGGCCAGACGCTCATCGTGATGACGGGCCTTGGTCGCGCTCAGGGCGAGGGCGGCCCCATCCGGGAGATCCGGCCCGGCGACGTCGTCTCGATCGCCCCGAACGAGCGGCACTGGCACGGTGCTTCCGCGGCGACCGCGATGTCGCACATCGCCATCCATGAGTCTATCGACGGTCGGGCGGTGGACTGGCTGGAGCCGGTGACGGACGAGGAGTACCAGGGGCCGGAGCCGTCGTGAACGGTCACTCGGAACCAGCCCCGGACGGGGCCTGGACCGTCGGCGAGCTCGACCGCCTCGGTCAGGCGGTGGAGCTCGAGATCGCGCCCCGGCGAGATGACGGCGAGCTGCGGCCGTACGTCACGATCTGGACGGTCCGGGCGGGTGACGACATCTTCGTCCGCGCCGCCTTCGGTCCGAACACCGGCTGGTACCGACACGCGACGGCAACCGGCCTGGGACGGATCCGGGCCGGGGGCGTGGAGCGGGACGTCCGGTTCCAGCGGAGCGATCCGAACGTTGCCGAGTCCGTGACCGCGGCGTACCACGCGAAATACGACCGGTTCGGAGCGGGGGATGTCGATCCCGTCGTCTCCCCGCAGTCGGAGGAGCTCAGCCTTCGGATTGTTCCGGCCTGACCGACCGGGCCCGTCAGGCGGGAGGCCGCGTCGACACCTGCTTCTGCAGCGCCGCGATCATCGCCAGCGCCTGGGCGTGGTCCTTCTCGTTGGGCTCGGCGTGGTCGGCGGCGATGCCGCAATAGACGTCGTGGATCGCCTGGCTCATCGTCTCCTCGTCGGCCAGCGCGACGCCTCGCCCGAGCATCCAGTGAGCGAGGTCGCCGTCGGACGACTCGCCCATCGCGTCGAGCAGGGATTCCAGGGTCGACATCCGGTTGGCGTCCTCCTTCAGACCGCGTCGCCTCGCAGCCTAGTCGATCACCAGCTCGGACACCGCGACGCGACCGCCTCGTGGCCTCGACGCGCTCAGCGCTCGAGCCCATCCGCGATCGGCATCGCCGGCTCGACCGCGGGTCGCGTCGACGGCGGTGCCAGGGATGCCGCTCGCAGCGATTCCACCTGGCTGAACGCAATCGCGAGCGCGCACAGTGCCGCACCGAGGATCGCGAGCGTCATCGTGCCGCCGACGCTATCGATCAGGATCCCGCCGACGAGGCTCCCGATCGGCATCAGGGCGAGGGCCGTGACCCGGGCCGTGCTCGCGATGCGGCCGACGAGGAGGTCCGGCGAGTTCGCCGCCCGGACGCTGATGTAGACGACCGTCACGGCCGCCTCCCCTGCCCCGCTCAGCGCGGTGAGGACGACGATCGCCGGCAACGAAGGGATCGCCGCCGCCGCGATCATCGGGACGCCCATCACGAACACGGCGATGACGAAGACGCGGGCGACGTTCGATCGCTGGCCGAGACGCGACGCCATCACGGCCCCGACCATCGTTCCGACGCCGAGCCCGGTCAGGGTCAGACCGAACGCCGCGGGGCTCTGACCCAGGTCGCGGACGATCCGGAACGTCATCGCCGCGGCGACCGGCGTGAGGACGGCGCTCGTCATCGCAAACAGGAGGATCACCGTCCGGAGCACGGGGTGACGCACGACATAGACGACGCCCTCCCGGATGTCGTCGACGATCCGTGACGGCGGGCGATCCGGCGGTGCCTTCAGCTCCCGCCCGATGAGGATCAGTCCCACGGACGAGATCGCGAATGACGCGGCGTCGAGGGCGAGGGTCTCGCCCGGCCCGATCAGCGTCACGAGGAACCCGGCCACGGCCGGTCCGATCACGAACGCGGCCGAGTACGCCGTCTCGAGGATCCCGTTGCCGCGGGCGA
>JBPYEM010000165.1:0-14679 GCA_051985205.1 Candidatus Limnocylindrales bacterium
CGAGAGCCTGCGGTCCATGCTTGCCGGAGTCCGGGCCGGTCCCGTCGGCGACGCCGACGTCGCCGCCTTCAAGGTCGATGCCGCGCGGGCGTTGACCCCGTTCGCCTCGGCCGTGCTGCTGGACGCACGCGTCGGCCTGCCGGCGGTTCAGGAGGCCGCCGCCATCGCCCCGGGCTGTGCGTTGATCGTCGCCGCGGACATGCTGGATCAAGAGCCGGGCCGCCCGGTCGAGTGGACCGAGGTCGATCAGGCGGTGCTCGCGAACGCGTCGCTCGCCGCGGACGCGGCTGCCTACAAGCTGCTCGTGATCTGGCGGCGGGGCGAAGAGCGGCAGCGCGCGCGGGTCATCAGGGCCTTCGTCGAAGGCTGCCGCGATCGCGATCGGCCCGCGATCGTCGAGGGGATCGTCCGCGCGGCAGGCGGCAAAGCGCTCGAGCCTGCGGCGCACGCCGCCCTCGTTCGCGAGGCGGCGGTCGAGCTGACCGCCTTCGGGCCGGACCTCTACAAGGCGGAGGTGCCGACCCTCGGCGCGGGCGACGACGACGCGATCGAGGCGGCATCCGGCGACCTGACCGCCGCGATCCCGTGTCCCTGGGTCGTGCTCTCGAACGGCACACGGCCGGCCCGCTTCGACGCCGCGACGATCGCGGCCTGCCGGGGCGGCGCCGCGGGATTCCTTGCCGGTCGTGCGATCTGGACGGCGTCGCTCGCGGCCCCGGATCCGGCACGCCATCTGGCGGAGATGGCAGCTCCACGTCTGGCGCGGCTCGCCGTGGCCGTCGACGACGCGATTGGCACGCGCACGGCGCCGGCTAGCCCGCAGAACGAAGGCCGTCGCGAACCCGGCTGACGATCTCCGGACCGGCATCGATCCCGGCGGCGTCGAAGGCGAGCAGCAACGCGCCGCCAACCGGGTCCAGCACGGGCTCGACGACGCGCGCCGCGATCGCCTCGGCCTGGACCGCGGCCACGATCGCGGCTCGGAACCGACCGCGATGGCCGCGCAGGACGCCGCCCGTGAGGGCGAGATCGAACGGGTCGTCCCGCCCGATCCCGACCCGTCGGGCGGCCGCAGCCGCCATCCGCCCGAGCGCCGTCCCGTGACGGTCCACGATCGCCGCCGCCGCGGCGTCGCCGCGATCCGCGACCTCGAGGAGGACCGGGGCGACGACGCCCGGGTCCCGTCGCGCGAAGACCTCCCGGCCGGTCGCGTGGTGGAGCAGCGCCTCGACGTCCGGCTCGCCGGTCGCCGCGAGAACGGCGGCCGTGAGCTCGGTCGGCGCGTCGATCCCCATCTCCGCCCGGTAGATAGCCTGCAGCGCGCGAACGCCGAGCTCGTGGCCGCCCTGCACCTCCTGCCAGAAGCTGGAGTGCCAGGTGCGTCCGTCTGCCCCGCGGGCGCCGGTCGCCGTCCCGGTCCCGCAGACGACGACGACGCCGGCGCCGGTCGGGATCGCACCGCGCAGCGCCCCGATCGCATCGTTGACGATGACGGGCCGCGCCCAGCGGCGCGCGAGGCGCTCGGTGAGCAGCGCGACGTCCTCCGGCCAGTCGGCACCGGCGAGGCTGAAGGCCGCGACCACCGGCGCGTCATCGCGACTCGGCGCCGTCGGCGACCCGCCGAGCGCACGCCCCAGCGCCAGGTCAGCCGCCTCGTCGTAGACCGCCATGGCGGCGTCGACCGGGACCGCGTGGATGTCGCTCCGGCGGACGACCCGGCTCGTCCCCAGGATCCCGCCATCGGGGCTCGCGGCCACGGCGAGCGTCTTCGTGTTGCCGCCGTCGACGCCGAGGAGGATCGGTCGCGTCATCACGCTGCCGCGGGCGGCGGCACGTCCGGCGGCCATGCCGCGGCATCGGCGAGCAGGGTCGCAGCCGGATGGCTCCGGAGGTAGCTGGCCGGCAGGGTCGGCGCAACCGGTCCGGTGAGCAGGTCCCGCAGGATCGATCGCTTCCGCTCCCCGGACACGACGAGGACGATCCGCCGCGCGGCGAGGATCGTCGTCATCCCGGCGGTGATCGCCCGGCTCGGGACGCCGAGACCGGGCCAGTACCGCGCGTTGCTCTCAAGGCTCGCCTGGGTCAGCGCGACGGAGCGCGTGGGCGCCTCCGCTCCGGACGGCGGCTCGTTGAACCCGAGATGGCCGTTCGGCCCGAGCCCGAGAACCGCGACGTCGATGCCGCCGGCAGCCATGACGCCGGCGTCGTACGCACGACATGCCGCGTCAGCGGACCGACCGTCGCCCCCGAGACGAACGATCCGATCCCGGGGGATCCGGAGCGGGAGGGCGACATCGCGAGCCAACCAGCCGGCGAGCGATCTTGGATCGCCGTCGGCGAGTCCCTCGTACTCGTCGAGCTGGATCAGGCGCAGGCGTGAGGTGTCGAGATCACCGTCCGCGGCGCGGCGACCCAGCTCCTGGTACACGCCCAGAGCCGATGACCCAAGGGCCGGCATCAGGGTCGCCTCCGCCCGCCCTGCCGCGGCCAGGGCTTGAACCACCCAGTCGGCTCCGGCTCGCGCCAGTGCGTCCTCGTCGGCGACGACATGGGCGTGCAGCGTCACGTCAGCAGCCGCTCCGGCAGCCAGCGCCGATGCGCCGCGGCCATCTCGTCATAGATCGCCTCGGCCAGCGGGAGTGACCCGACCAGCGGATGACTCGTCAGCGCCGCGATCGCGTCGCGGCGTCCGCCGGACCAGGCCGCTTCCGCGGTGAGCGCCTGGTACGACCCCAGCGCCTCGATGAGCCCGCGAACGTTCGCCGGCAGCGGTGGCTGCGGGATCGGCGTGGCGCCCGCGCGGCCCACGACCGCCGGCACCTCCACGACGAGGTCCTCCGGGAAGCCCGGCAGGACGCCCCCGCGGTTCGGGACGTTGACCGGCCAGACCGTGCCGCGGTCATTCACGATCGCATCGATCACGTCGATCGCGAGCTCGAGCTCGAGGATGCCGCCTCGCGACCGGGCCGGATCCAGCGACGGCTCGGCCGCCCGCGACTGCTCGCCGTAGTGGCGCCAGTAGTCGGCCGTCCCGGCCAGGATGTCCTCGGCCCGGGTCGTCGCCTTTGCCCGGGCCTCGGCCACGGTCGCCTCGCGGAAGTAGTAGTAGTCGAGGTAGGGCGACGGCAGCGAGCCCATCGTCGCCGCGAGATGCAGGAGCCGGTCCGAGCGAGGGTCCGCCGACGGCACCGCCCGTCGCCGACCGTCCGCGGCCCGGATCAGTGGCATGACGTCCTCGCCGTCGTAGTCCTGGCGGACCGTCCAGCCGGTGTGGTTCAGCCCCACGAGAACGGCGTGCAGACGCGCGGGATCCAACCCGGCCGACCGCACCGCACCGGGCGGGAAGATCAGCGGACCCTCGCAGAGCGAGATCGTCGTCACCGCGGAGTGATGGGTGATCGCCTCGGACACGACGTTGACCGGGTTCGTGTAGTTGATCAGGACGGCGCCCGGAGCAAGGGATTCGATGTCCGACACGAACTCCCGGAACACGTGGATCGAGCGCAGGGCCATGAAGAACCCGCCCGGACCCTGGGTCTCCTGGCCCACGACTCCGTGGGCGAGCGGGATCCGCTCGTCGAGCGCTCGCGCCTCGAACCCACCCGGCCGGAAGCTGGCGAGCACGACGTCGGCGTCGCGGATGCCCTCCCGTCGGTCCGTCGTCGACCGAATTCGGAGGTCGATGCCTCGAACGTCGGCCATCCGACGGCCGAGCCGCTCGACGATCGCCAGGTGGTCCGAGTCGAGGTCGACGAGCACGACCTCCGAGCCGGCGAAGGCGGCTCCCCGGACGATCAGTGCCGCGACGGTGCCGGGAGCCCGGGTGCTGCCGCCGCCGATGTAGGCCAGCCGGATGGCGGCCATTCAGGCCGCCGTCGTCGGCGTCCGCCCGGGCGGGATGGCGGCTCCGGCGCGATCCCGGTCCACGCATCGAAGTCTATCGAGCCGCCCGGCGTGAGCCCGCTGCAACGTCTCGCCGGCTGGACCCGGTCGGCTGTGACCGGGTGCGGCCGACCCTCGGGTCGCCCGCGTGCCGCCCTGCCCGCAGCCCAAGCCGAGGAACCCCTGATGACGAAGAACGATCGGCCATCCGAGGTGTCCGACGCACCTCCCTCGGCGGAGACCCTGGCGACGGACCCCGCGTCGAACGATGCCTTCGACGAGGAGAGCGTTGACGAGCCGGTGCAGGACGCGCTCGTGGACGAATCCGACCGCCTGATGAGCGCGGTGGACGAGATCAAGCGGCTCGAGTCCGAGAAGCGCCGGCTCCCGATGTCGACGCCGGAGTTCCACCGAGCCGCAACGAAGATCGAGCGGATGGCCCGGCAGGTGTTCGGGATCGCCAGGGCGCAGCGCGAGGTGGGCGAGGCGCTCCAGACGCAGCACGACGAGTCGATCGAGGACGAGGCCGCAAACCGGGAGGTGGGCGGCGCGCGGTCGAAGACGTCGGCAGCCGATCGGCGCTGATGACGCCGGGCGCAAACGACGGCCGTCAGGGGCAAGACGGCAGCCAAGCTCGGCCATCCGTGGATCAGCGCCCAGGGGAACAGCCCGTTCGTGCGAGATCCTGCCGGCCGTGAAGCGTGAGCTGTCTGTCGCGCCAAATTGACGTCGGCCGAAACGCTCCACGGCCCGTCCGGATTCGCCTCCCGGCACGCTCCCGGACATGTCCGAACCGATCAGCCCACCGCCCGTCCGCGACTACCGTCCCGAGTATCTGCCGGCGTACATCGCCAACGGCCTGATCGGTCTGCGCTGCCCGCGCGTCCCCTTCCGCGACGGCACCGCCATGGTCAACGGCTTTGCCGGGCTGGACGTGACCGACGGACTCGAGGGCTTCGCCGAGGTGCCATTCCCACTCGGCGCCGATCTCGCCGTCGGACGGGTCCGCCTTTCGGAGCACGAGGAGCTCGTCGAGTTCACCGAGCAGCGCTATGACTTCGCGACCGCGACGCTCACGACGGAGCTGGCGTACCACGTGGAGGACGTCACCGTCCGGACGACCGTGACCCAGTTCTGCAGCCACACCCAGCCGACGGTGGTGATGCAGGAGCTCGCGATCCGGGTCGACCGGCCGACCGAGATCGCGATCGCCGTGGGCGTCGACCCTGCCGGCGTCCCGGGGCATGGCTCCTGGCAGCACCAGCCGAGCGGCAAGGCGAGCGACGAGCGCCCGGAGGGAATCCTCGTCTGGACGAGCAATGGCGACCTGACGGAATGCGGCATCGCGTTCGGGTCGGAGTTCGTCGGTCCGGCGGAGCCGCAGCGCACGTCGATGTTCCGCGACGAGGCCGGAATGATGTCGACGACCTACACGTTCGACGCGAGGCGCGACCGAACGTACCGGGTCCGCCAGATGACCTCGCTGGTGCCGTCACTCGTCCACCCCCACCCGGCGGACCATGCATCGCGGATGCTCGCGCTGGCAAAGCGCAAGGGCTGGGACCAGCTGCGAGCGGATCAGGCCGCCGCCTGGGCGGACCTCTGGCGGTCACGCATCGTCCTCGATGGCGCGCCCCGACGATGGCAGGCGATCACGGACGCGAGCCTCTTCTACCTGCAGACCTCCGTGCACCCGTCGTCGGTCGCGAGCACCTCGCTGTTCGGCCTCGCGTACTGGCCGAATTACGACTACTACCACGGCCACGTCATGTGGGACATCGAGACGTTCGCCGTCCCGCCGTTGATCCTGCTCGACCCTGCGTCATCGCGGGCGATCCTCGATTACCGCTACCGGCACCTCGATGCCGCGCGGGTCAACGCCCGGCTGGCGGGTTGGCACGGCGCGATGTATCCGTGGGAGAGCTGCCCGATCCACGGTGAGGAGGTCACGCCCGGCAGCAGCGCTCCCACGAAGGGCCACGCGACCCTCGACGTCGCACTCGCCTTCGCCAACTACGTCCACGCGACGGGCGACGTCGACTACCTCCGGCGATTCGCCTGGCCGGTCATCCAGGCGGTCGCCGAGTGGACCGAGAGCCGCGTCGAGAAGAGCCGGCGGGGCTATGAGATCCGAGGGATGACGGGACCGGCGGAGACGGACCCGCCGGTCGACAACAACGCCTTCGTCAACATGGCCGCCGCCCAGCTGCTCCGGGAGGCGGCCGGGTTCGCGGACCAGCTCGGCATCCCCTCCCATCGACGGTGGGGATTGATCGCCGACGGCCTCGTCGTCCCGACCAGCAGCCGTGGTCACCTGATCAACCACGACGGCTATCGGCTCACAGAGGAGAAGGGTGGGACTCCCGAGGGTGCCGCCGGCATCTTCCCGGTCGGCTATCGCGTGCCGCCCGAAGTCGAAGAGGCGACGTTCCGGCTCGCCGCCGAGCAGCAGGCGCCGCGGTACGTCGGCACGCCGATGCTCTCGGCGTTCCTGCCCTTCTACGCCGCCCGCGTCGGGCTGGAATCGCTGTCCGAGGAGCTCCTCGAGAAGGGCTACGGGAACTTCGTGAACGAGCCGTGGTTCGAGGCGGACGAGTTCAGCAGCGAGATGCCGGACAAACCGCGGGTGGGGCCGATGTTCGCGAACATTGGCGGGTACCTGACGACGCTGCTCTTCGGCTATCCCGGCCTCCGCCTGGGCGCTGGCGAGCCACCGACGTGGGCGGAGCGGCCGGTCGTGATGCCGGGCGGCTGGCGTGGGCTCCACGTGGAGCGGATCTACGCCCACGGAGATGAGTACAGCCTGTCGGCGAAGCGTGGTCAGGCGCGGGCGATCATCGACGGCCGCCAGCTGCGACGCGTCTCCTGACGGCGTCGTCGCCGACCCCCGGAACCGGCTGGACCGCTGCAACGGACGTGCAAGACGGGGGGCCGCGACGGTCGGACTGGCCGCGATGGCGCCCGGCGACGATGCCGCCGGCTCGCCGTCGCAGCGTCGACGGTCGGGACCTCGGCCGGGCGTCCGGAACCCGATGACGCCGGCCGCCGTGTCCTGGGGACGGGATCGGTCCGAGAGGCATCCCGTCCCCGAATCGCCCACCTCGACTCCACCGGAGGGAGCTGTCGCCATGGACGCCATCGCGCTGCTGAAGAACGACCACGAGAAGGTCAAGGACCTGCTTGCGCGGCTCGACAAGACGACCGAACGCGGCGAGAAGACACGCGAGGAGCTGTTCGCGACGATCAAGGCCGAGCTGACGGTCCACGAGACGATCGAGGAGGAGATCTTCTATCCGGCCCTGAAGGAGCACCCGAAGGCGAAGGACCTCGTGCTCGAGGCCTACGAGGAGCACCACGTCGTCGACACCGTGATGGCGGAGCTCGAGGGCCTCGACGTCACGGATGAGACGTGGGGCGCCAAGGCGACGGTCATGAAGGAGAACGTCGAGCACCACATCGAGGAAGAGGAGAGCGAGATGTTCGCCCAGGCTCGGAAGGTGTTCGACAAGGCCGAGCTCCAGGATCTCGGCGACCGGATGGCCGAGCGGAAGGTGTCCGCGCAGAAGGAGCTCGGCGTCCCCGTGCGCGGCTGATCGTCATCGCTGGCGGCGTCCCGGCAGGCGGGCTGAACCGCGGGGCCGCTCAGGCAAGTCGCCCGCCCAGCTGACTCTCGCCCGATCCAGGCGGCACCTACGATCCGGCGGATCGTTCCCAACGCCGGAGGGCTCATGCCGGATCTGTCGTCGTCGTGATGCCGCCGCTCGTCAACTGGGCCGGCAACCACGGCTACCGCGCTGACCGACTCCATGAGCCGGCGTCAGTGGCGGCGATCCAGGAGCTCGTCGGCCGTTCGCGACACATCCGCGCCCTCGGGACGCGCCACGCGTTCAACGACCTCGCGGATACCCCAGGTGACCTCGTGTCCCTCCGCGGGCTGCCACGCAGGATCGACGTCGACGCCGCGGCACGAACCGTCGTCGTCGACGGTGGCGCGACCTATGGCGAGCTGTGCGTTCGCCTCGACGACGCCGGGTTCGGTCTCGCCAACCTGGCCTCCCTCCCGCACATCTCCGTGGCGGGCGCGTGCGCGACGGGGACGCACGGGTCGGGCGTCCGTCTCCGGTCCCTGGCCACCGCCGTCGTCGGGCTGACGCTCGTCGGCGGCGATGGCGAGCTCGTCCGAGTGGGCGCCGACTCGGACGCAGTCAATGGCTCTTCGGACACCGGTCCCAACGCCGTCGCCGTCCCGCTCGACGGTGCCGTCCCGCTCGACGGTGCGGTCGTGGCACTGGGCTCCCTTGGCATCGTCGTCTCGCTGACGCTCGCGCTGGAGCCGGCCTACGCGATGCGCCAGGACGTGTTCGAGGACCTGCCGTTCGCCGTGTTCGAGGAACGCTCCGAGGCGATCCTCGCGCTTGGCGACTCGGTGAGCTGCTTCACGACCTGGCGCGAGATGGCGTTCCACCAGGTGTGGGTGAAGCGACGGGTGGCAGGAGATGCCGTCCCGGCTTCGCCGGCCGGCGACGGGGCCCTCGGTGGAGCGAGACCGGCGACGCGACCGCTTCACCCAATCCCGGGCATGTCCCCGGACGCATGCACAGCGCAGCTCGGCATCGTGGGTTCGTGGCACGAGCGGCGGCCGCATTTTCGGGTCGACCACGTCCCCAGCGCCGGTGCCGAGCTGCAGAGCGAGTACCTGATCGCCCGGTCCGACGGGCCGGCCGCCCTGCGTGCGCTCGCGCCGCTCGCCGACCGGCTGGCACCGGTGACGTTCGTGTCGGAGCTCCGCACGGTCGCGTCGGACCAGCTGTGGCTCAGCCCGGCGACCGGCCGCGACAGCCTCGCGATCCACTTCACCTGGATCTCGGATTGGCCGGCGATCCGGGCGCTCCTGCCGCAGGTCGAGGCGGCGCTGTCCCCGTTCGACCCAAGACCACATTGGGGCAAGCTGTTCACGCTCGACCCGGCGAAGGTCCGCGCGGCCTACCCGGACCGCCACCGATTCGTGGGGCTTGCGAACCAGCTGGATCCGGATGGGCGCTTCCGGAACGAGTTCGTCGACGCCTTCGTGTTCGGTTCGGGGAGCTGACGCGTCGCTTCGCCCCGGAAGGTGGGTGGTCAGGCTGGACGGTGCCGGCCGTCAGGCCGCGGCCGCGCCACCCGAGACGATCGGCTCGGCGGTGCCCGTGGCTGCGGTCGCCCGGGCGAGCCGCTCATACAGCCCGGCAACCGGACGCCGCACACGGTCGAGGTCGACGAGCCCGAGGCTGTTGACCGTCCCGTTCGGCTCGCGGAGGCAGGTATCCCAGTCGACCTGGTCGGTCAGGCTGTACCAGCAGTAGCCCGCGACCGGAACGCCGGACGCCGCAAGAGCCGCCGTGTCGTTCCAGGTCTCCTCGAGCCAGCCGACCGCGAGCTCGGAGCGGTTGTTCGTCTCGGCGAGCATCACCGGCCGGCCATAGCGTTCGAAGCAGCGACGACCCAGCGCGCCGAAGCCGCGCCGCTCATCCGCGATCTCCGTCCCATCCGCCAGAACCAGGCGCTCGTTGTTCCGGTAGTAGTCGAGGCCGACGATCGCGCCCTCCGGGGTGCCGTGCTCACGGAACCAGTCCAGCTGCGCGGGCGCGGCGCCCTGCGCGAGGAGCCAGGACCGCATCTCGGCTGACGGCTCCTTGCCGTAGACGAGGTCGAAGCCGAGCAGCCGGACCTCGTCGCGGTGCCGGGCGAGCGCGGTGGCGGCCGGGACCGCCGGCCGGAGCGACTCGCAGGCGTCGCTCTGGACGAGGATGGCATCCGGCCGGTGCTCGCGGATGATCCGGCCGCCGATGACGGCGCACGCGGCGACGTTGAGGAGCGCCTTGACGAACGCCGGTCCCGACGCCCGCTGCTCGTTCCACCAACCCATCTTGGCGGAGTGCTGGGCCGTGATGAACGGCTCGTTCACCGGCGTGTACCAGCGGACCCACGGGTAGCGCTCGACGAACGCATGGACGTACGTCCGATATCGCTCGATGAGCCGCGGGTCGCCGATGCCCCAGAGGTCACCGGGCACACCGAAGTGGACCAGATCGACGATCGGCTCGATGGGCCGCTCCCGGATGGCCGCAAGCGCCCCGTCGGTCCAGGTCCAGTCGAGGGCGTCGGGGTCCGCGGCGACGACGTGGAACGGGATCCCGTAGCGGAGGTGGGTGATTCCCATCGCGACGACGAGGTCGAGGTCCTCCTCCACGCGGTCGCGGTGCCCGGTGAGGACGAGCTCGTCGCGGCGCAGGCCGCCAGCGATGAGCGGGGCGGAGCACTCGATCCCGGTGGCGACGACGAACGACATGACGGTGATCCCTCTGCGCGGTCCCGGTGACGGCCGGGGCCCCGGATCGTGGCGTGCCGTTCGCGGCCCGTCGATGACCCGATTGGTCCATGGTCGGCCGAGACCCCGCGTGAGAGCAACCTGCAAGGGTTCGCCCGGCCGTGGCGGCCATTTCCACGATGGGCGCACGGCACGATCCGGTCGCGGACCCCCAGATCCGGATACTCGGGTTGGAGGGGCACGTGGCCCGCGATCTGCTCTGTTTCTCACACCTCCGCTGGGATTTCGTCTACCAGCGTCCGAACCACCTCATGGCCCGCGCCGCGCGCGACCGACGAGTCTTCTTCGTCGAGGAGCCGGTCACCGAGCCGACTTCCACACCGCACCTCCGGCTCGCGGATCGAGCTGGGCTGACCGTCGTGACGCCGGTTCTGCCACCCCTCGACGGCGCCGACCCGGAGACGGTCCTTCGTGACCTCGTCGATCACCTCGTCCGGACCGAACGGATCGACCGTCCGGTCCTCTGGTACGTCACCCCGATGGCACTTCCGTGGACGCGCCACCTGGAGGCCGCCGCGACGGTCTACGACTCGATGGACTACCTGCCCGGCTTCCGGGGTGCGCCGGCCGGTCTGCTCGAGCTCGAGGACGAGCTGCTCCGCCGCGCGGACCTCGTGTTCGCCGGTGGCGCGAGCCTCCATCGCCGGATGGCCGGCCGCCATCCGTCCGCCCACTGCTTTCCGAGCAGCGTCGATCTGGCCCATTTCGGCGCGGCCCGTTCCGGTCTCCCCGAACCCGCGGACCAGGAGCCGATCCCTCGGCCGCGGGTCGGGTACGCCGGCGTCATCGACGAGCGCATCGACCTGGAGCTGATCCGGGGCGTCGCCGCTGCGAGGCCTGCGATCCAGCTCGTGCTGGTCGGACCGCTGGCGAAGATCTCCGCCGCGGACGTCCCGACGGGGCCGAACATCCATCGTCTCGGGCTGAAGCCCTACGGGGAGCTTCCGGCCTACCTCGGCGGATGGGACGTCGGCTGGATGCCCTTCGCCCGGAACGACGCCACCCGCTACATCAGCCCGACGAAGACGCCGGAGTACCTCGCGGCGGGGCTGCCCGTCGTCTCGACGTCGATCCATGATGTCGTCGAGCCGTACGGGATCGGCGGCCTGGTCACGATCGCGGACTCGGTCGACGATTCTCTCGTGGCGATCGACGCCGCGATCGCGGGTCGGCACGCGTCGCCGGAGCACGTCGACGCCGTCCTCGCGACGACCTCGTGGGATCGGACATGGGCGGCGATGGCCCGGCTGGTTGACGAGCGGACCGGCGACCGCGTCGCACCGGCCGTCCGCCGGGCGATGCGCGCGCCGCGATCCGAGGCAGCGCCACGCACGCCAAGCGGGCGGCCATCGCCGGCCGACGACCGAGCGGCACAGCGCACCGCCATGAGCCTCGCAGGCCACCGGCGTTCCGCGGACACCGCGATGGCCGGACTGTCGGGAGACGCCGAGTGACCGCCTACGACGTCGTCGTCGTGGGTGCCGGCTTTGCCGGCAGCGTCGTCGCGGAACGACTCGCCGCTCAGGGCGGCAAGCGCGTCCTGGTCCTCGATCGCCGGCCGCACGTCGGCGGCAACGCGTTCGACGAACGCGACGCGGCGGGCATCCTCGTCCACCGGTACGGCCCGCATATCTTCCACACGAACTCCGCCGAGATCGTCGACTACCTGTCGGCGTTCACGAGCTGGCGCCCGTACGAGCACCGCGTCCTCGCCTGCGTCCGGGATCGGCTCGTGCCGATGCCGATCAACCGGACGACGCTGAATGCGCTGTTCGACGCGGGCCTGCGGGACGAGGAGGAGGTCGAAGCCTTCTACGCGGCACGCGCCGAGGCCGGGCCGCCGCCGCGGACGTCAGAGGACGTCGTCGTTCGACGCGTCGGCCGCGAGCTCTACGAGCTGTTCTTTCGCGGCTACACGCGGAAGCAATGGGATCTCGACCCGAGCCAGCTCGACGCCTCGGTGACGGCGCGTGTGCCCGCAAGGACGAATACGGACGACCGCTACTTCACGGACCGCTTCCAGGTGATGCCGGCAGACGGCTACACCGCGATGTTCCAGCGGATCCTCGATCACCCGCGGATCGACGTCCGGACCGGCACGGACTTCCACGACGTCCGCGACCAGCTGGACTTCGACCAGCTGGTCTACACGGGTCCTGTCGACGCGTACTTCGAGCGACGCTTCGGGCCGTTGCCCTATCGCTCGCTGAGATTCGAGCTGGAGACGCTGCCCGTCGAGCAGTTCCAGCGGGTCGGCACCGTGAACTACCCGGACGAGGCCGTGCCGTGGACCCGGATCAGCGAATTCAAGCACCTGACCGGGCAGCGGAGCGAGGCGACGACCATCGTCCGTGAGTTCCCCATGGTGGTCGGCGATCCGTACTACCCGATCCCGCGACCCGAGAACCGCGCCCGATACGAGCAGTACGCGGCGCTGGCCCGGGCGACGCCGGACGTCCACTTCCTGGGCCGGCTTGGTACGTACAAGTACTACAACATGGACCAGGTGGTCGGGCAGGCGCTCGCCTGGGCCCGGCGCGCCCGCGACGAGCGGTGGGTGGCCTGACGGCGCCGGCGGCGTCGCCGTCGGTCTGGGTCGGGCCCGAATGCTCGTTCCTGACGGTCGGCGACTGGGCCTGTGACCAGCTCGCGCTGACGGGCCATGACCGCCGGATCGAGGACCTCGATCTCCTCGCGGAGCTTGGCGCAACCGGAATCCGGCTGCCGGTCCTGTGGGGACGCGGCAGCGGCGGGCGGTCGACCGACTGGCGGTGGGCCGAAGCCCGGGTCCGTCGGGCGGTCGACCTGGGGCTCACGCCGCTGCTCGGGCTCCTCCACCATGGCTTCGGACCGGCGGGCCACGATCCCCTCGGTCCCGACTGGCCGGCCGCGTTCGGTCGGTTCGCGGGCGCGGTCGCGGCGAGGTTGCCGGCCGAGACGTTCCTGCCGATCAACGAACCGCTGACGACGGCCCGGTTCGGGGCGCTCTACGGCTGGTGGTCGCCGTACGCTCGCGATCCGTCGATCTTCGCCTCGCTCCTCCTCGCCGAGTGCCGGGCGTGGCTCGAGGCGGCGCGAGCGATCCGCGCCGTCCGGCCGGCGGCGCTGCTCCTCGTCAACGAGGACGTCGGCCGGACCGTCGGGACGCCCGGTGTCGCCTCGATCGTCGCCCACCACAACGAGCGGCGCTGGCTGACGTTCGATCTCCTGACCGGCCGGGTTGACCCGTCGCATCCGATCTGGCGCCGGCTGGCCCTCACCCGCGAGCATCGGCGGACGCTCGACCTCCTCCGGCGGGAGCCGATCGCGCCGGACGTTCTCGGCCTCGATCACTACGTCACGAGCGACCGCTTCCTCGACGATCGGCTCGACCGATACCCGGACCACACCCACGCGCTGGACGGCGTCGCGCAGTACGCGGACGTGGAGCTCGCTCGCGTTGGTGGCGAACCGATGGAGGGCTTCACGGCCGCGATCCGTGATGCGTGGGAGCGGTACGGGCTGCCGGTCGCGCTGACCGAGGTGCAGCTGGCCGGCGAACCACACGATCAGGCGGCGTGGTGGCGCGAGGCATGGACGGCCGCGGATCGCTCCGTCGCTGATGGCATTCCTGTCGTGGCCGTCACCGCGTGGTCGACGTTCGGCGCGTACGATTGGTCGTCACTGCTGCGTCGGCCGTGCGGCGCCTATGAGCCGGGCTGCTTCGACGTGTCGCAAGGTGGCACGCCACGACGCACGGCGCTCGCCGACGTGGTCGCCACGACGGCCCGTGGCGCTCGCGAAGGGGCGGAGCTCGTCGGCGGCTGGTGGCGGCGCGACGACCGCGCCCTCTATCCCCTCGCGTCAGTCGAGGCCGACCCGGCTGCTGCTGCCTGAGGCCGTCGCGTCCGCCGGCGGCGCCTGCGCGGCGCCACGTCACGCGACGCGATCCCGACATGAAGAGGCGCCCGCGACCATTCGGTCGCGGGCGCCGTGGATGAGAGGTCGATCAGCGGCTGGATCCGCCTCGGCTGTTCCGCCGCGACCCGCCGCTCGAGCTGCGGGCGCTCGAACCGTCAGAGCCGGCGAACTGACCCTGGGCGTCGCGGCGCTGGGTGCGCGCGCTCGCCTGGCCGCCCTTCCGGGCGATCTGTCGCTGCTCATCGGCGCCCATTGCCGCGAACCCACGTCGCGACCCGCCGGATCGGTTGCCTTGATTGCCCGCCATCGGATCCTCCGTTGTTGGGCCTTCGTCCGAAGGCCGGCTGGATGCGGGCCAGCGTCGCGCACCCGGTCTCGCCCACAGTCCGCCACCGGCGGCACGACGTTGCAGGGACATGTCGGCCGGTTCGCGGCCTCAGCCCGCGTTGCGTCGGGCGCGCTTCACGATCGATCGCCCCGCGCTCGGGCCGCGGCGGCGAAGGACGTGGAACGACGTACCGTCCAGCCGC
>JBPYEM010000166.1:0-4690 GCA_051985205.1 Candidatus Limnocylindrales bacterium
CGTATCGCAACGCGTCGGCGGCGGTCCAGACCCGGGTCGGCGTCCGCTGGAGGACGGCGTCGATCTTCGGGTTGAGGAAGTAGTCGGCGAGGCCGCTCGTGTGATCGAGCAGCATGGCGACCGTGATCCGGGGATCGAGGCGGATCGGAAGGCCGGGCGGGACGAGTCGAGCGGCGGAGTCGGTCAGGTGCAGCCGGCCTTCGTCGATGAGGGCGAGGATCTCCGCCGAAGTGAACGTCTTGCTCATGCTCGCGATCGCGAACGCGGTGTCCGGCGTCACGGCGACCGCTTGACGGACATCCGCGAGCCCCGAAACCCCGGTCCAGGCCGAGCCGTCCGGGAACAGGATCGTCGCGGAGACGCCGGGGATCCCGAGCTTGACCCGCAGGCGGTCGAGCACGCCCTGAAGCCGGGCCTCGAGCGCCGCCCGATCCTGGATCGCGCCGGGGCTCGGTGAGGGCGACGGCGTCGGACTCGGTCCGACACGTCCGGGCGGCGACGACGAGCTGCCTTGCTGGAGCGATGCCACAGCCGAGGCTTGAGGCGAGCCGAGCGCAATGGCGCCGGGGGTATGGGACCCCGCCGGAGCGCCGAACCCACCACCGACGCCGATCCAGCCGGCGCCGACCAGGCCCAGCCCGGTCGCCGCGACGAGGACGATCGCCGCCCGGCGCGAACGCGTGGATCCGGCCCGGGCACGGCCCAGGAACCCGGGCGGGCGGGCTGCGGGTGGCCTGGTGACGGGTCGGGCCATGGTGATGCGACGATACCGCGGGGCACGGCCCCGCCCGATCGACTGGTGAAGCCCTGAGGTGACGATGGTCCGTTCGCTCCGCTTTCTCGGGGTCCGCACCGACGCGTACGACGCCACGGTGCGGATGTATCGCGACGGCCTCGGCCTTGCGCCGGTCCTGGAACGGCCCGGCGCGACGTGGTTCCGAGCGGACGACGGCGCGGCGATCCACGTCTACGCGGAGGACGACGACGATCACGCGTTCTTCGATCGTGGGCCCGTCGTGGGCCTCGAGGTCGAGGACTTCGACACCGCGCGCGCGGCGCTGCTCGACCAGGGGCTGACGTTCATCGGCGAACCGCAGCGGGACGGCGGGGGCGCCTGGAACCACTTCCGTGGCCCGGACGGGAACGTCTACGAGATCATCGGGCCGGATCGGGGTGCGGGCGTCTCCACCGAGGGCGCATCGGAGGACGTCGCATGACGATCGGGATCGGCGCTGCGGACCTGCTGCGGTCCGTCGGCCTGCTCGCCGACGGACCGGTCGTCTGGGGTCGCCCGGTGCCGGCTCGGCGGGGCGGTGTCTTCGTCGTCGAGCTGCCGGAGGCCCGGGCCACAGCTCCCATCGAGCTCACGCGGGTCGGGAAGTGGCTGGAGCGCGTGCCGGACCTCCGCCTCGATGGTGCGCGTCCCTCATCCCGGGCACTCGCGGCGCGCCTCGCCGCGTTCTGGATCCCGTCGGCTCGTGTCCTCTACGTCGGCGGAACCGACGGCTCGATCGGTGGCCGGGTCGAGGCGATGCGGGCGACGACCCTCGGCGATCGCCGCCCACACAGCGGCGGGCACTGGCTTCAGGCGCTCACCGGTCTCGAACGTGCGCGGCTCTGGTGGGCCACGACCGACGCGATCGAGGAGTACGAGGACGCCTTGCTCGCGGCGTTCGGCGACGCCGTGCCCGCGCCCGAACGCGCGGTCCTTCCCGACACGACCGTCGTCCTGCCGTTCGCGAACCTCCGGACACCGACCGGCGAGCGGAAGGCAACGGGGCTGACGAACAGCATCCTTGCCGGCGAACCGGCGCGTTCGACTGACGTCCGGCGGGTCGTCCAGCTGCCGGACGGAGCGGCCGACGGCGCAAGCGGGCTGCCGCCGAGCCGGGCGGCCGGCGGCACCGTTCGGCGGACCCCGCGTCCTGCCGCGACGGCGACGCCGTCGACGCGACGGACGCCGGCCCGGACGGAGACGCGAGCGGTCGCGGAGCCGACCTGGGTCTCGGCCGATGGCCTCGACCGTCTCCGAGCCGAGCACGACGAGCTGACCCGCCTTCGTCGACCCGAGGTCATCGCCCGGATCAAGGCCGCCAAGGAGCTCGGGGACCTCCGCGAGAACGCGGACTACACGGCCGCGCGCGAAGAGCAGTCGTTCCTGGAGGGCCGGATCGCAACGCTGGAGCGGATCCTCCGCGATGCGACGGTCATCGCCGCGGGAACGGAGGCCCAGGATCGCGTCGTCCTGGGATCGCGTGTCGAGGTCGAGGACGCGGACGGCATCAGGACCTCCTTCACGATCGTCGGCTCGACCGAGGCGGATCCTGCGGCCGGTCGTGTGTCCAACGCCTCGCCGGTCGGCCGGGCCCTGCTCGGCGCGCGCGCCGGTGAGGAGGTCAGCGTCGCCGCCCCGCGCGGCGAGATTCGGTACCGGGTGATCGAGATCGGCTGACGATCCGCGCTCAGTCGATCCGCGCCGTCAGTCGCGGGCGGGCTCGACCAGCTTGTGCTCGACCGCCCAGAGGGCCGCCTGCGTCCGCGACGCGAGACCGAGCTTGCCGAGGATGTTCGAGACGTAGGTCCGGGCCGTGCGCTCCGTGATGAACAGGGCGGCGCCGATCTCCTTGTTGCTCATCCCCTGCCCGAGCAGCCGCATGACGTCCTTCTCGCGGTCCGTCAGCGGCTCGACCGGCTCGTCCTCGCCGCTCTTCTTCGCCCGCATGCGCTGGGCGAGCAGCCGCGCGACCGCCGGATCGAGATGGACCTCGCCGGCATAGGCCGCGCGCACCGCCGCAGCGACCTCTTCCGCTTCGGCGTCCTTGAGGACGTAGCCGGAGGCGCCCGCTTCGAGGGCCGCGGTGACCTTTTCCTCCTCGATGAACGACGTCATCGTGACGATCTCGGTCTCCGGCCGCTCCGCCTTGATCCGGCCGATCGCGGTGACGCCGTCCATGTTCGGCATCAGGAGGTCCATCAACACGACGTCGGGCTCGAGGCGGCGGGCCATCGCAACGCCCTCGCTGCCATCGGCGGCCTCGCCGACGACGGCGATGTCGTCCTGGAGGTCGAAGAAGACGCGCAGACCCATCCGGACGACCGAATGGTCGTCGACGATGAGCACGCGGATCCGGGAGTCGTCAGCCACGCTGTCTCCGAGGGGGGCCGGCCGTGGGGTTCGGACGGGCGGGGCGGTCGGCGCGGTCGAGTCTACCAAGGCGGTGGCCTCCACTCGGATCAGGCGACTGACGGTCGCGAGGTCGACACCACCGCGTCGATCAGCTCCTGGGATCGGAAGGTCTTGCGGACGTAGGCGTCGGCTCCCCAACGCTCGTCCGCGGGATCGGACCAGATCAGGACGAGGATCCGGGCCGTCGGAGCGGCCGCCCGGATCCGGGCGATGACGGAGCCGCCGGCGTCGGGCCCCGGGATGCGGGGATCGACGACGACGACGTCCGGCGTCGTCTCGCCGACGAGCTTCACGGCTTCGTCGACGGTGCCGGCGCTGCCCACGACGGCGCAGCGATGACCGATCCGGAGCAAGCCGGCAAGGCTCTCCCGCACTCGATCGTCGGGGTCGACGATGAGCACGCGGAGGGGATCCGGCACTGCAGCAGAGTCGGGCATGGCCGGAGTGTCGGGTCGACGACATCGCGCCCGACAGCGACCGACGTCGAGAAGGGCCTACGTCATTCCGCCGATGCGCGGATCGAGGCGACCGCCTCCCCCGTCTGGACACCGGATTCCGCCGCCGCGCGGGTGACGACGTCCGGCGGGACGCTGACCTCGACCGTCGTTCCCTGGCCGGGTCGCGCGTCGACGCTGAAGCCCGCGCCGATCTTCTCCGCCCGAGCCCGCATCCCCGCGAGCCCGAGATGGCCGTCCGGCACCGCGGCCGCGTCGAAGCCCTTGCCGTCGTCACGGATCCGCAGCACCACGAGCGGCCCACGGCGGGTGACGGACAGCTCGACCTGGCGGGCGGCGGCGTGCTTGACGACGTTGTGGAGCGCCTCCTGGGCGATCCGGTAGAGGACCTCTTCCAGGGCGAGCGGGAGGCGCACGGTCAGGTCGCTCGTGACGACGATCGGCAGCCCGATCCGACCCTGGAGCGCACCGGCATGCGTCCGCAGCGCCGGCAGCAGCCCATCCGCCTCGAGGTTCCCGGGGCGGAGCTCGAAGATCAGCGCCCGCATCTCGGCGAGCGCCTCCCGCTGCAGGTCGCGCAGCGAGCCGAGCTTCTCCCGCGCGGCGATCGGGTCGCGGTCGACCAGCAGCTCCGTGCTCCGGGTGATCAGCGTCATGCTGAACAGGGCCTGCGTGACGGAGTCGTGGAGCTCGCGGGCGAGGTGCGCCCGCTCCTGGCTCGAGGCGAGCTCGCCCGCCTGACGGCGGAGGTCGCGCTCGAGCCGCTCGCGCTCCGTGATGTCCCGTGTCGCCCCGTGGATCCCGGCGAAGACTCCGTTGAGGGTGGTCCCGATCGAGCTGACCTCGACCGGCACGGTCCCGCTGCCATCCTTCTTCACCAGGTCGAGCTTCACGACCTGCCGAACGGCCGGGTTCGCCACGAGCTGGGTCCAGCGATCGATGGCCGTCGGCATCGAGGCGGGGTCGACCACGCGCGAGAAGTGGCCGCCGGTGAGCTCGCTCGGGGCGAAGCCGGTCACGGTCTCGATGGTCTCCGAGACGAAGGTGA
>JBPYEM010000167.1:0-3011 GCA_051985205.1 Candidatus Limnocylindrales bacterium
GCTCGAACAGCCAGCCGTCGCCCTCAGGTAAGGCATCCGCCGCTTTCGCGAGCATCGGCTCGATCGGCGAGTCGAAGGGGAGACGCATCGCCCGATAGTAGCGGCCGAGGACGACGAGGCCCGGAACCGCTGGTCGCGGTGCGCCGCGGTCGAGGCGCGCCGCGATCGCGGTCGCGGTCGCGGTCGCGCAGCGGTCGCGGTCGCGGAGCGGCCGCGGTCGCGGTCGCGTCGCGGTCGCGGTCGCGGTCGCGGAGCCCAACCCACCGTCTCTCGTTCCGCTCGCCGGGAACCGAGGTCGGCGATCCGGCGTCCGGGACGTGCGCTGCCGCCGGCCGTTGGCCGGCCCGGGCGCACACGGAGGACCGCGCGATGCGCAGCCCCTTCCGCGGCGATCGACCGGGCCGGTCGAGCGTCGCTCCCCTCCTGCTTCCGTTCCTCGTGGGGGTCATCGCCGCCTGCGGCGCCTCGGCGGCCGCTTCCGCCGGTCCAGCCGGCGAACCCGAGAACGGAGGCAACGTCGGGGCGGCATCAGTGGGCCCGCCATTCGGTGGTGGCGGCGCCGATTCGGGCACTGGCTCGGCGCCGCAGGCGTCCGCGGCGGCACCGGCCGGCGACGGCGGACAGGTCGCCCTGATCGACGACACGAAGATCGTCCGAACCGGGTCACTCGAGCTCACCGTGGGCGACGTGACGAAGGCGCTGAGCCTGGGTCGGAACGCCATCAGCGCGCTCGGCGGCTACATCGGTGCCTCCCAGCAGGAGCGGACGGACGACAAGATCGTGGCGACCGTCACGTACCGGATCCCGGTCTCCCGCTGGGAGGACGCCCTCAGCGCCCTCCGAGGGCTCGGCACCGAGGTGAGTGAGAAGACGGATTCGACGGAGGTGACCGGCCAGCTCGTCGACCTGGACGCCCGGATCCGCAACCTGAAGGCGAGCGAGGCCGCGCTGGTCGGCTACGCGGAGAAGGCGCCCAAGGTGGCGGACCTCCTCGAGATCCAGTCGAGGCTGACCGATACCCGCGGCCAGATCGAGCAGCTCAGCGCACAGCAGGCCAGGCTCCAGGACCAGGCGGCGATGTCGACCCTGACGGTGACCTATGGGACGGAGCTCGTCGCCGTCACGGAGACCGCCGCGCGGTGGGATCCAGCCGCCGAGGTCGACCGGGCAACCGCAACGCTGATCGGCTTCGGCCAGGCGCTCGTCAGCTTCGGGATCGTGTTCCTGATCGTCTGGCTGCCGCTGCTCGCGATCCTGTCCGTCCTCGGCGGCGTCCTGCTCCTCGTCGCGCGACGGATGGGCTGGCTCCGGCCGACCCGGATGCCGCCGCTCGCTCCACCTCCGACGTCCGCCGGATCCTGACGGAGGAGGCGCGGCCAAGCCCGGCCGCGTGACCGGGCCGGGCGGGCGTCGTTCCGCCCGGCCCGGTCGTTTCGGGCACCATTCGGCCCGAATGACGGAGCAGGCGGAGCGCTACGACCGGATCGCCGAGGGCTATGCCCGCTGGTGGGGGCCGATCATCGCGCCGGCATCGGTGACGGTTCTCGACCTCGTCGACGACGCGGTTCGGGCCGGGGCGACGGAGCTCCTCGACGTCGGCACCGGAACCGGGACGGTCGCGATGGCGGCGATCCGGCGCTGGCCGGAGGTCCGGGTCACCGGGATCGATGCGTCCGCCGGGATGATCGACCTCGCTACCGCAGTCGCCGACCGCGACCTCACCCGCTCCCAGCGGTCCCGGCTGGACCTGCGCGTCGCCTTCGCCGACGATCTGCCGCTGGCGGATGCGTCGATGGACGTGGCGGTCTCGTCCTTCGTGCTCCAGCTCGTTCCGAACCGCTACCGCGCACTCCGCGAGGTGCGTCGCGTCCTGCGGCCGGGCGGCCGATTCGGCTGGATCAGCTGGATGTCCGGGTCCGGCCCATGGCTCCCCGACGACGATTTCGACGATGCGCTCCTCGACGTCGGCGAGGAGGCTCGCGAGTGGGACGACCGGCCCGGCGACCTGCGCGACGAGCGCGAGGCGATCGCCGGCATGCGACGGGCCGGGTTCGCCGACGTCGAGGCTCGCGGGGAGCGGCTGATCCACCCGTTCGACGTCGATGGCGTCGTGGGCTTCATGACCGAGTTCGACGAGGAGGACCTCGTCGACAGCCTCGGCCGCCGGAAGCGAGCCCGCTTCGAGGAGGCGCTGCGGAGGCGGCTCGCCCGTCGGACGGCAGACGAGCTGGCGATCGCCAACGCGACGGTCCTGGTCAGCGGCAACCGCCGCTGAGAGCCCGCGTTCGGCGATAACGGGCCGGGTCCCTCGCGCAGGACCGATGGGGCCCGCGATTCGCGGGCCCGACGGGTCAGCCTTCGGTCTCGGACTCCGACGAGCCACCCTCGGCGGCGCCACCCTCGGCGGCGCCTTCGGCAGCAGCACCCTCCGCCTCGGCCTCGGCGCCTTCCTCGCCCTCGGCGACCTCGGGCTCCGGCTCGACCTCGACGCGCGGCGGCTGGACCTTCGCGATGATCTCGTCGGCGTCGGTCAGCAGCGTGACGTCGGACGGGATCGCGAGGTCCGAGACCTTCAGCACCATCTCGAAGTCCTCGAGCGATTCGACCGAGTACTCGATCGCCTGCGGGAGATGATCCGGGAGGGCCCGGACGCGCACGTGCTCCGTCGGGTGGAGGAGCGTGCCACCGTCGCGATCGGCCGCCGGCGCGATCCCGGTCGCGACGAGGCGAACGTCGACCGTGAGCTCCTCGGTCATCCGGACGAGGAAGAGGTCGATGTGAAGCGGGCGCCGGCTCACCGGGTGGACCTGGACGCCGTGGACCAGCACCGGTCGAGCCTTCTTGCCGTGGACGGAGAGGTCGATCAGCGCGTTCGGCCCGGCATGGCGGCGCAGCAGCTCGAACTCGTGGGCATCGATCGAGACGCTCTCGGAGGTTTCGCCGTGGCCATACACGACGGCCGGGAGCCGGCCGGATCGGCGGATCGCCGCGACCTTCTTGCCGGTGATCTC
>JBPYEM010000168.1:0-6836 GCA_051985205.1 Candidatus Limnocylindrales bacterium
CGCCGGCGCCATTCATGATCGTGACGGTTCCGCTGCTGATCGAAACCTGCCCGGTTCCGAAACTCCGGAGCTTGCCACTGCCGGCCGTGACGGTGGTTGCGAATGCCATCACCGCAACAAGGGCGATGGCCGGTGCGAGACGTCGCATCTGCGATGACCTCCCGATTGGGTAGGAGGGATGAAATGAGAGGCGATGCTCGCAGGCAACATCGCTCGGCGGTGTCCCCCGATGGGACCAGATGGGGTCCGGGACCTATGGGGATGGTTCAGCCGTCGACGAGGGCGACGACCAGCCCTGCCGCGCCTCAGCCCGCGCCCGGGCCGGCGACCGTGAGGCCTAACCGCGGCGGCGAATCGAGAAGCGGCCGCCCGACTTCTTCTGGGTCGCAGCAACGGGCACCGGCGACGCGCCATCGGCGCCGAACGCGACGGTGGAGAGCCGCACCAGCCGATCCGCGACCGCCGAACGTGGCGCGCCGAGCACGACCGGGTTGCCCTCGTTCACGGCCTTGAGATAGAGGAAGGGGTCGTAGGGGAGCTCTGCCTCGACCTTCGTGCCAAGGGCTCCCTCGACGTCGCGCGACTTCACGATCTCCCGGCCGAAGACGTTGTTCAGGACGAACATCGTCTTCGCGGCGACCGTGCCTGACTCGCTGAGGTATTCGAGCAGCGCGCTCAACGCCTTCAGCGTCGCGATCTCCGGATTGACCACGAACAGGACGCTCTCCGCGGTCTCGAAGGCCTGGAGCGTCCGCTCGTCGAGCCATGACCCCGTGTCGATCACCACCTGGTCGTACGAGTCGAGCAGCGTCGTCAGGATCCTGCCAACGTGGTCACCCGTGATCAGCGCGGCCTGCTCCGGGCCATGCGGCGAGGCGAGGACGTGCAGTCCACTGTCGTGGCGGGTCGCATACGTCCGAAGGAGCTCTGGTTCACGAAGCGCGGCCTCGTCACGCACGACGTCCGCGAGGGTTTGTCGGGGCTCGAGGTTCAGGTAGGTCGCGACCTGCCCGAACTGGAGGTCGAGGTCGACGATGACGACCTTGTCCGGCTTCTTCTGCGCGGCGGCCATCGCGATGTTCGTGGCGATGGTCGAGGTGCCGGCGCCGCCCTTCGGGCTGTGCACGGCGACGATCCGGCGGACGCGCGCGACGGTCACGCCATCCGGCGACACGACCGCCGTGATGTCACGTGATCGCTGGAACCGGAGCAGGAGGGCCTCGACGCGGGCCTCGAGCTCGCGGCCATCGAAGGGCCGGGCCATGACGTCGTCCGCCCCGGCCTCCAGGAAGCGGATCCGCTCCTCGACGTCGTCCGACTGACCGACGCAGAGCACCGGGATCGAGGCCATCGCGGGCGTTGCCCGGATCTCGCGACAGACGTCGACGCTCGTCCGGTCGCCCGAGACGACGTCGACGATCACGAGCTGGTGGTCGCCGATCTTCTGGAATGCGTCGTCGAGGTCCGGCGAGACGGTCACGGAATAGCCGACGCCGGTCAGCGTCGAGGAGATCGTCTCAGCGGCTGCCGAGTCGGCGTCGATGAGCAGAATCGTGCTGGCGGGCACAGTGCCTCCGCGGGGCAGCTTGGGCATTGGTTCGACCGACCAGGACCGGGCGGTCAGTGGCGGAGAGGATACATCGGGCACTACCGCCGACGGCGCGACCCAGGACCGCGCGGCGGCCTCCGGCTGCTCTGTGCCGATCGACGATCAGGCGGTCGGACGAGGACCCCGTGCTACACTTCGAGCGTTTCCTTTCGGTTCCGCGCCGCCGGCCGGGTCACCCGCCCGCCCGCCGTCAGCGGGACGTTTCCCATTGGAAGGAGTGTCCTGGCGCATGCGCCGATACGAACTCATGCTCGTCCTGCGACCCGACGTCGCGGACGACCGCGCCCAGGCGGTCATCGACCGCACGACGCGCGGCATCGTCGCCGCCGGCGGCTCGATCGTGAAGGTTGCCCCGTGGGGTCGCCGCCGACTCGCGTACCAGATCGATCGGTATCGCGAGGGCTCGTACCACATCATCCTGTTCGAGGCGCCGTCCGACGCCATCGCCGAGATGGAGCGAACGCTGCTGATCACCGAAGAGGTCCTCCGTCACCTGGTGACCCGCGACGAGCGACCGGCCCGGCCGGCCCGGCGAGAAGGGACGGAGGATGCCGAGGAGACCGAGGACCGCGACCTGCCGTCCGCCGAGGACGAGGACGAGGACGACGGCACCGAGCGGATCGACGAGTCCGAGAGCGAAGCGGCCCCGGCCGCGATCGACTGAGGAGCGCGACGATGGCATTCAGCAAGGTGATGATCATCGGCAACCTCGGGCGCGATCCCGAGATGCGGTACACGCCGAGCGGCCGCCAGGTCACGGAGTTCAGCGTGGCCGTCACCCATCGCGGCCGCGATCCGCAGAGCGGCGAGTGGGCGGATCTGGGCACGGACTGGTTCCGGGTCACGGTCTGGGGCGACCGTGCCGAGCGCGCTGCCGAGCAGTTCCGCAAGGGCAACCGCGTCTTCGTGGAGGGCCGCTTCCGGACGCGCGAGTACGACGCCAAGGACGGCACCCATCGAACGTCACTCGAGATCACGGCGGACAACGTGATCGCCCTCGAGCGGCCGAGCCGGGATGACGGCGACGGCGAGTTCGCATCCGCAGCGCCGGCCCGGGCGCCGGCCGCGGCCGGCAACGGCGGCCGGAGCTTCGACGAGGCCGAGCTCGACGACCTGCCGTTCTGACGGCCCGGGCGTTCCGTCCTGATCCGAGATTGACCCGACGCGGCCCGAGGCCGCGTCTCCAGGAGACCCTGCATGCCACCGACCCGATCGAAGAAGCGTGACGACTACTACCGCGACCGCCGGCGTCGCAAGGTCTGCGCGTTCTGCGCCGACAAGACCGTCACGATCGACTACAAGGAGGTCAATCGCCTCCGCCGGTATCTCTCGGAGCGGGCGAAGATCGAGCCGCGTCGCAAGACGGGCACCTGCGCGGAGCACCAGCGGGAGCTGGCCGTCGCGCTGAAGCGGGCCCGGATCGTCGCGCTCCTGCCGTACGCGCCACAGCATCTGCGACCGTAGCTCGCAGCGGATCGGCCCGAGCATCCGGCCTCCGCTGAGGTGGTCGTCGACGGGCTGATCCTGCTCGCCGGGGGCGTCGCCGCCGGCGTCTTCGGGTCATTGCTGGGCCTGGGCGGCGGGACGCTGATCGTCCCGCTCCTGACGCTCGCGTTCGGGCTGCCGCTGATCAAGGCGGTCGGCGTCAGCCTCGTCTGCGTGATCATGACGAGCGGCGCTGCCGCCGGCGTCTACCTGGAGCGCCGGACCGCGAACCTCCGGCTGGGGATGACGCTCGAGCTGTTCACGGCGATGGGCGCGCTCGTGGGCGGGTTGATCGCGTTCCTGATCCCGGAGCACGTCATCGAAGGCGTCTTCACGCTGCTTCTTGCCTATACCGCGCTCACGATGGCCCGGCGGCGATCCGCCGATCGCGCGACCGAGACCGCCACGGATGCCGGGGCGCCGGTTGCGGAGGAGCTGTCCCCGGGCGCGTCGGTCGGCGACTTCGTCCGTTCCCTGTCCGGACCCGGGTATCGGGTCCACCGGGTGGGGTGGGGGATCGTCGGCAGCCTTGGGGCCGGGCTCGCGTCGGCCCTCCTCGGGATCGGCGGTGGCCTCGTCAAGGTGCCGACGATGCACGTGATCATGGGCGTCCCGCTGCGTGTCGCCACCGCGACGAGCAACCTGATGATCGGGATCACCGCGTCGGCGAGCGCGATCATCTACCTGATCCGGGGCGGCATCGACCCCTACGCCGCCGCTCCGACCGCGATCGGCGTGTTCGTGGGCGCGAGCATCGGTTCGCGGATCGCCCACCGGATCGACCTCCGGGTCCTGCGCGGGCTGTTCGTGCTGATCCTTCTCTACACTGCCTGGCAGATGCTCCAGCGAGCGTTGTCGTGACGCCCGGCGTGGATCGCGAGACCGAGCCCGCGGACCTCCGTCTCGAGCGATCGATCGGCCGCCTCCTCAGCGCGGGCTCGTACGCGGCGATCGTGCTGCTCGCGATCGGCTTCGGGTTGATGCTCCTGCAAGGGATCGACCCGCTCGCCGGTGGGCCCGCCTTCGACATCCGTGCCCTCGTCGGCGATCTGCTCGCCCTGCGTCCGACCGGCGTCCTGTGGCTGGGTCTGATCGTCGTGCTCGCCACCCCGTCCGCACGGGTCGTCGCGTCCCTGATCGGCTACCGACGCCAGGGCGAGTGGCGGATGGCCTTCGTCGCCGCGTTGATCCTCCTCGTCATCCTGCTCAGCGTCCTCGTCGCGATGGCGCTCGAAAGCTGACGTGGACGTCCTGATCCTCGTCGTCGCCTTCGTCGTGATCCTCCTCGGCGCAGAGCTGTTCACGAACGGCATCGAATGGTTCGGGCGGAAGCTGGAGCTTGCGGAGGGCGCGGTCGGTTCGGTCCTCGCGGCAGTCGGCACGGCCCTGCCCGAGACGATGATCCCGATCATCGCGATCCTGTCCGGCGGCGGCAGCTCGGATTCCCATGGGATCGGGGTCGGTGCGATCCTCGGCGCGCCGTTCATGTTGTCCACGCTCGCGATGTTCGTGACCGGCGGCGCCGTCCTGGCGGTCGCCAGGAGCCGACCGAGGCGTGACGACATGCCGGTCGACACCGGCGTCCTCGCCCACGACATGCGGTTCTTCGCGATCGCGTACGCGATCGCGATCGGTGCGGCGTTCCTGCCGCCGGAGCTACCGTGGGCGAAGTGGGTCGTCGCCGCCTGCCTGCTCGGGATCTACGCCTGGTACGTGAAAGGCCACTTCGAGGACGACCCCGACGTGGATGCCGAGGATCTCGCTCCGCTCCGTTTCCGCCGACTCGACGCGCGCGCGCACCGGGCGAATCCCACCGTGCCGCGTCTCCGCATCGTGAACATGCAGGTGCTGACGGCCCTCGTCCTGATCGTCGTCGGGGCGTACTTCTTCGTCGACGCGGTCGGCCACCTCGCGACCTCGCTCGGCGTCGACCCGGCGATCCTGGCCCTCGTCATCGCTCCGATCGCGACGGAGCTGCCCGAGAAGTTCAACTCCGTCATCTGGGTCCGGCAGGGCAAGGACACGCTCGCGATGGGCAACATCACCGGGGCCATGGTCTTCCAGTCGACGATCCCGACGGTCGTTGCCCTGCTCTTCGCGGCCGATGCGTGGCACGTCACGGCGGACAGCCGGGTCGCCTTCCTGTCGGCAGGGATCGCCTTCGTCTCGTCGGCGGCGATCTTCATCCCGATGGCCCGGTCCGGGAAGCTGCTCGGGAAACGGCTGCTCGTGGGCGGCGCCTTCTACGTCGTGTACCTCGGCATCGTCGCGGCCTCGCTCGCAGGGCTCTTCTAGGCGTCGAGACTCTAGGTGGCGAGGCCTCTCGTCGAGGAAGGCTCCCGGCCGGGCAGCGAGGGCTCCTGACCGGGGCTCCGGAACCGAGGTGTTATCCTCGGCCGACCGTCCGACGATCTTCCGCGGCGCGCTCGGTGGTCGGCCACCGGGTCGCCGCTGACCGCGCAGGAGCCAAGGCATGCCAAGCCAGACGTCGACTCCCACCCGAGAATCGGCCAGCCACGCGCCGGCGGCGGACCCGCACGCCGGCAGCCAGCGGGACCTGGGCGACGTCATCACCTACTTCGAGGGCGACTTCGTTCCGCTCCGCGACGCGAACGTCAGCATCATGACCCACGCGTTCATGTATGGGACGGCGACGTTCGAGGGGATCCGGGGCTACTGGAACGCCGAGCAGGGTCGGTTGTACGTCCTGAAGCTCCGGGAGCACGTCGAGCGGATCCGCCAGTCGTGCCGGATCCTCCTGATGCAGGACGTTCCGTCGGTCGACGAGCTGGCCGGGCTGATCGTCGAGACGGTCGCGCGGAACGGGTTCCGCGAGGACGTCTACATCCGGCCCTCGTTCTACAAGTCGACGATCGCGATCGGCGTCCGGCTCCATAACCTCGACAACCAGCTCTACATCATCGCGATCCCGTTCGGGAACTACATCGACGTCGACAACGGCGTCCGGGTGATGACGTCGTCCTGGCGGCGGAACGCGGACGAGGCGCTGCCGGCGCGCGGCAAGATCGTCGGCGGCTACGTGAACATGGCGTTCCAGAAGTCCGAGGCGGAGCTCAACGGCTTCGACGAGGCCGTCGTGCTCACCGCTGACGGGCACGTCAACGAGGCGTCGGCGGCGAACCTGTTCGTCGTCCGTGACGGCGTCGTCCTGACGCCGCCGGTCAACGACGACATTCTCGAAGGCGTCACGCGCAAGGCGATCTTCGAGCTGCTCGCGAACGAGGGAATCCCCGTCGAGACGCGCTCGATCGACCGATCCGAGCTGTACATCGCCGACGAGATGTTCCTCTGCGGAACGGGCGTCCAGATCTCACCCGTCGTCGAGATCGACCACCGACCGATCGGCTCCGGACAGATCGGCCCGATCGGCAAGCTCGTCCGGGACACCTACTTCGACGCGGTCCGTGGGCGGCTCCCCGAATACCGCCACTGGCTCACCGAAATCCCGAGCTGACCGCGACGAACGCAGTCGCGTCTAGGTCGACGGGGGAGCCGTCAGGTCCGGCGTCTGTCTCGACGTCGTGATGATGACGTCGACCGGCACGGAGGGGTCGTCCTTCAGGACCACCTGCGTGTTGAACGTCGACTGGAGGAACTTGATCGTGTCCTGGAGGCGTGTCTCCGCGCCGTTGTAGACGACGATCTGGGTGCCGGAGCCGAGCGACGCCTTCGTGTTCGGCGCGGACGCGCTCAGCCCGTAGTAGGCGAGATAGCCGACCAG
>JBPYEM010000169.1:0-4020 GCA_051985205.1 Candidatus Limnocylindrales bacterium
CGGAGGCGTTCCTGCGGACGGGCGTGATCGGCGTCCACGTCCTGCTCGAGGCGGTCCGGACGGCGTCGGAGGAACGCGTCGCGGCCGGTCGGCCGCCCGTCCGCTTCCTCCAGGTGTCGACCGACGAGGTCTACGGGGCGGTCATCGAGGGCCGGTCCCGTGAAGGCGACCCGTTGGCCCCGCGCTCGCCCTACTCCGCGGCGAAGGCCTCCGGCGAGCTGCTCGTGCACAGCTCTGTCGTCACCCACGGGGTCGACGCGGTCGTGACCCGGGGCTCGAACACGTACGGGCCGTTCCACCACCCGGAGAAGCTGATCCCGCTCTTCATCACGAACGCCATCGACGACCTGCCGCTGCCGATGTACGGCGATGGGCTCCAGCAACGGGACTGGCTGTACGTCTCGGACCACGCCGGTGCGATCGACCATGTCCTGCGGCACGGCGTCAGCGGCGAGACCTACAACATCGCCGGTTCCGCGGAGCTCACGAACCGGGAGGTCGTCGCGGCCCTCCTGAAACGGCTCGGCAAGCCATGGTCGCTCGTCCGCAGCGTTCCGGACCGGCCCGGTCACGACCGACGATATGCCCTCGACGGGTCGAAGCTGGCGGCGCTCGGCTGGCGGAACCGGACGTCCTTCGCGGACGGGCTGGCCACGACCGTCGATTGGTTCCGCGACAACGAGGCGTGGTGGCGGGCCGCGAAGAGCGGCGACTGGGACGCCTACTACGAGCGCCAGTACGGCGCTCGTCTGGCGGCCTCCACGGAGGCTTGACGTCGTGCGCGTCGCCGTCACCGGGGCACGTGGTCGCCTGGGGCGGGCGCTCATCGACGCCCTCGAGGCATCACCCTACCCAGGCCCGGCCGGTCCGATCGCGTGGATTCGGCCCGGGTTCGACCTGGATCAGCCGGCGGCGTTCGGGCCAATCCTCGATCGCGATCGACCGGAGGTCGTCGTCCACGCCGCCGCCTGGACGGACGTGGACGGTGCGGCGCGGGATCCCGACCTCGCCCTCCGCCGCAACGCGATGGCGACCGGCGCGCTCGCGGAGGCCGCAGCTGCCCGGGGGATCGACCTCGTGATCGTCTCCACGAACGAAGTCTTCGACGGCCGGCGCACCGACGGCCGCGGATACGCATCAAGCGCCGAGCCTACGCCGCCCAATCCATACGGCGTGTCGAAGCTCGAGGGCGAGCGACTGGCGAGGGCCGCGTACGACGGTGCCGCGGCGGCGCTCGGCATCGTCCGGACCGCGTGGCTGTTCGGACCGCCGGGCAACGACTTCCCGGACAAGATCCTCGCCGCCGCGGAGAAGGCTCGCCGATCCGGCGAGCCACTCAAGCTCGTCGCCGACGAGACGGGCTCGCCCACCTACACGCTCGACCTCGCGGACGCGATCGTGGAGCTGATCGGTGCCGACGCGATCGGCGGAATCCATCACGTCGTCAATGCCGGCGTCGCGTCGCGAGCGGGCTGGGCGCGGGAGGTCCTTCGCCAGGCCGGGGTCGTCGTCGACACGATCGACGTCTCCGCGGACGAATGGCCGCGCGCCTCCACGCCGCCCCGCTGGGCTGTCCTGGAGCCGACCCCGCTCCCGACCGGGGAACCGCTCCGTCCCTGGCAGTCGGCCGTGGCGGACTACCTGCCGACGCTTCGCCGACAGCGCGCGACGGTTGCGCGGTGACGGATCTGCATCGCGCGCCGTCTGCCCTGCCCGGCGTCCGCTACGACGCGATCGCCCGCTTCGGCGACGAGCGTGGCGCGTTCCGCGAGCTGTGGCGGGCGTCGCGGTTCCCCAATCTGACCCACGAGGAGACCGGCGCGGCAGGGGGCAGCGAGCCGACGTTCGTCCAGGTCAACCTGTCGACGTCGGCCGCGGGTGTTCTGCGCGGCCTCCACTTCCACCGCCGCCAGCTCGACGACTGGATCGTCGCGACCGGCCGCGCGTTCGTCGCGTTGGTCGACGTCCGGCCGATGGTCGAGGGCCGCGCCGATCGACCGAACGTCGAGACGCGAGAGCTCGCCGCCGACGACACCGTCGTCATCCCGACCGGCGTGGCTCATGGCTTCCTCGCCCTCGAGGCGCTCGAGCTGATCTACCTCGTCACGAACGAGTACGACGGGAGCGACGAGCTCGGGTTCGCCTGGGACGATCCCGACGCCGCCGTCCCCTGGCCGGCCGTTCCCGCCACGCCGGACGGTCGCCCGATCCTGTCGGAACGGGACCGGACGAACCCGTCGCTGCGCGAGCTGGTGGACCGCCTCCGGGTCTGAGGAAGGGCCCCCACGCGGGCATCGCCGAGGACGCGCGGCGCGCTCCCGCACCAGCGCTGATTCGGACCGGACCGCACTCCTCCGTCACCTTCCGTACCTGCGTCGGACCGAAGGGGCCATCAGCGTCGGGACCATCCCGCGATTGGCCTTCAGCCGGCCCGCAAGCACGCTCCGGATGACCGCCGAACCGCCTCGGACGCTGCCTGTCCGGGCCGTCCCGCTTCCCACCGGAGTCCGCATTGCGACGTCTCGCCCCCGCTGCCCTCCTCGCCGTGCTCGCCGCGCTTGGTGCCTTTGCGCCGGTCGCCGCGGCGGCGACGTACGTGAGCACGGCGAAGGTCGTGATCATCGTGGGAGCCACGGAGGGCGCGACGAGCACGTACCGCTCGTACGCCGACCAGGCGTACGCGGAGGCGATCAAGTACACCCCGAACGTCACGAAGGTCTACAGCCCGAACGCGACGTGGACGAAGGTGAAGGCGGCGGCGGCCGGGGCGAACATCGTCCTCTACTACGGCCACGGCAACGGTTGGCCGAGCCCGTACAGCTACGACCCGAGCTACTCGACGAAGGACGGCTTCGGGCTCAACGATCCCGCGAACCTCTCGGACAACGTGCACAAGTACTACGGCGAGCCGTCCGTCGCGACGCTGGGCCTGGCGCCGAACGCGATCGTCCTGCTCGGCAACCTGTGCTACGCATCCGGCAACTCGGAGCCGGGCAACCCCGCGCCGACGCTCGCCGTCGCGCACCAGCGGATCGACAACTACGCCGCCGGATTCCTGAAGGGCGGTGCCCGGGCGGTCATCGCGGACGGCCACGGCGGCCTCGTGAGCTACATCCGCGGCCTGTTCACGACGGCCCAGTCGATCCCGGATCTCTGGCGGTCGGTCCCGGACTTCCACGGCCACGAGGTGAGCTTCGCCTCGAGCCGCAGCCCGGGCTACACCGCCTACTCGGATCCCGACACGACGAGCGGCGGCTACTACCGCTCGCTCGTCACCAACGGGACGCTGACGACGACCGCGGTGACCACGCCCGTCGCCGACACGGGCGCCGACCCGGCCAGCCTCGTCGTCCCCGGTCGCGCCCAGGTCGACGGGACCGCGCCGCTGTATGCCTCGACGGACGCCATGGGCGAGCCGGGCGGCACGCCGACGGAGGATCTGCCCGCCGGCTCCCGGCTCAAGACCGTCGCGGTCACCGCGCCGGCGTCCGGCACCACCCCGGCGACGATCCAGGTCGCTGGCCTCGACGACCCATCGATCGCCGGCTATATGTCGTCCGCCAGCCTCGTCCCGAAGGACAGCGCGCCGCCGATCGTGGTGGCCTTCTCGACGGGGTCCGGCCGGTTGTCGCCGAACGGTGACGGCCTGGCCGACACGGTGCCCATCTCCGCCCAGTTCTCCGAGACCGTCGGTTGGACGCTCGAGGTGAAGAACGCGGGCGGGACGGTCGTGAAGTCGGCGACGGGCTCGTCGCGGGACGTCGCGGTGACGTGGGACGGCCTCGCCTCCGGGACGGCCGTCCCCGACGGGACGTACAGCTGGACGCTCCGCGGCACCGACGCCTGGGAGAACGGGACGGCGGTGGCGCAGGGCTCGATCATCGTCGACACCGCCCGCATCGCCGGCGCGTCGCGGTTCGCGACCGCGGCCGCGATCAGTGCCAGCACGTTCGCCCCGGGCGTCGCGGTCGCCTACGTCGCCTACGCCTACAACTTCCCCGACGCCCTCGCCGCGGCCGC
>JBPYEM010000170.1:0-3179 GCA_051985205.1 Candidatus Limnocylindrales bacterium
GCCGGCCCCCTGAGGCAAGGCGAAGCGGGTGGGTTGCCGTCAGCTCGTCGGCGCGTCGCCGATCCGGACGAGCGGCTCGGCGAAGCCCGTCTCCGGCCGATAGCCGTCGATCTGCACGAGGTGGAGCGTCCCATTCGGGTCGGCGGTCCAGCGGAGGCGGTTGACGCCGGGCGTCCGCGGGACCTTCCAGTCGATCGGGATCCGCACCGTGACCTCGTCGCCCGTGTCCGAATAGATGTCGCCGGTCTCGTCCGGCTTGCCGCCGTCCGTCACGATGCTGACGGTCCAGTGCCCCTTCGAGAACGTCCAGGTGTATTCCTGCTTCAGGAAGTCGACCGACGTCCCGAGGATCGCCTTCGCCTGGTCGCGGGTCAGCTCGGCCTGATACCTGCCGGCGGGGAACGTCCCGGCGGTCGCCACCACGGCGTTCCGGATCACGTCCCAGGCCGCCAGCTGATCCGTCATGGTCGTCTTGAGGCACTCGGCGCCGACGGTCTCGAACCGTGGCCCGCACGCCGGCAACCGACCGCCGGTCCGGACCGCCTCGACGGTGGCATTCGTGACCTCCTCGACGAGCTTCGGCGCGTCGGCCGGGATCAGGTGACCGGAGTCGGCCGCGATCACGTGCAGCGAGTCGGTCGAGAGGCGCGCCAGCTCGTCCTGGAACCGCGACCAGTCGATCTCGAACTGGCCGGCCAGCTGGCCCTGGGTCAGGACGACGAGCGGGATGTCGCCGAGCGTCGTGACGGCCGCGAGCTCCTTGCCGCTGGTGACGCGGTCGACGAGACCGCCGTCGTACCAGTCGTCGTCGCCGGCGAGCCAGTCGCCCTCGAACTGGTGCGTCGACGAGGCGTCGACGAGGACGACGCCGCGGACCGCCTCCGGGTGGTCGTGGGCGACGAGCCGGGCGAGCATGCCGCCATAGGAATGGCCGACGAGGACCAGTGGTCCGCTGATCCCGGCCGCCTGCAGCAAGGACCACGTCTCCTTCGCCATCGCGCCCGCGCTGACGGCCGGGTTGCCGGGCCGCTGGCGGCTGCCGCCGAGACCTGCTCGGTCGTAGATGCAGGCTCGTGTCGTCGTCGCGACGACATCCTGCTCGAAGGCGAACGCGCCACCGCCACTGCCGAGCCCGGCCTCGAAGAGGACCGTCGGCGAACCGCTGCCCTCGCACGTGATCGACATGTCGTGGCCCTCGAAGGGGAACTCGCCGCGGAAGACCGACGGTGCGGGGATGGTCGAGGCGGCCGGGCCGGGGGACGACGCCGCCACCGACGGCGTGCCGCCCGAACCATTCGACGTTGCCGGCGGCGCCGACTGCCCGCAGCCCGCGATGAGCGCGGCGGACACCGCGGCGACGAGCACGGTTCGCATCCGCATCCCCTCCGATTCGCCCGCCACTCGCGAGCTCACCGATGATGACGCCCGAAACGGCCGGATCGTTCACGGAGGATGGCAGATGGAGTTCGCCGACGTCGTGATGCGCCGTCGCGCGGTGCGCCGGTTCGAGGAGGCCGGCGTCGACCGTGCGGCGCTCGACCGGATCGCCCGCCTGGCACAGCGAGCGCCGTCGGCCGGCTTCAGCCAGGGCCAGCGGCTCGTGGTCGTCACGGAGCCCGAGGGACGTCGCGCCGTTGCCCGGATCTGCGGTGAGGAGTTCTACGAGGCGGAGTTCGGGCCGTGGATCAGCGAGTGCGCCGCGCAGTTCATCCCGCTGGTCTCCGAGGCGATCTACCACCGCCGCTACCAGGAGACCGACAAGACCGACGAGCACGGCGCGGAGATCGACTGGCCGATCCCGTACTGGTTCGTCGACGTTGGGGCGACGATGCAGAACATCTGGCTGGCCGCCGTCGATGAAGGCCTGGGCTGCGGGTTCGTCGGGACGGACGACCCGGCCGAGCTGAACCGGTTCCTCGGCATCCCGCCGGAGTTCGTCGCGATCGGGGTGATGCCGGTCGGGCGACCCCTTCCGGACGTGCGGTCACCCAGCCTCAAGCGAGGCTGGGTGCCGTACGAGCAGTTCGCCCACTGGGAGCGCTGGGGGGACTGACGCGCCGGCCATCGCCGGCGTTCCGGTCGTCAGGCGAAGGTGAACGATTCGACGATCGGCATCGCTTCCGGAACGAAGGCCGCGAACCGGGACGGGTCGAGCGCCTGGATCTCGATCAGGACGATGTGGCCCGAGCCGAGGTCGAGGAGGAACATCCGGCGGCGTTCCGTCGCTCCGATCCCGTGGCCTTCGCCGGCGGCCATGAGGTACTCGACAACGTGGTCCGTGCCACAGGGCACGATCTTCGACGGGTCCGGCGTCAGGTCCGCCCAGACGCCGGCGTGTCCGTCGATCGAGATCGAGGTCGCGGGACCGACCGTCAGGCCACGGACGTGCCGGATCGACTCCAGGATGGCGGCCACGGTCGTCCCGACCTTCGGGTCCGGCGTGCCGGAGCACGGCGTCGCCTGCGATTCGGCGCGGACCCCGGCGTCGACGATGATGTCGACCCCCGGATCCAGGTTGTTCGGCGTCGTCCGATCGAAGTCGGCGATGGGCGTCAGCCCGACCCAGCCCGGCCAGTCCTCGTAGTTGGCCCAGCCCTGCGGCACGGTGTAGGTCATCGCGCCCACCTTGGGAGCCCAGGTGTCGGTCGCGGCCAGGTCCGGCCGCAGGAACTGCGAGGGATACGTCCCGGCATCGAGCGGGCCCAGGCACGGCGTGCCGGGGTCACGACAGGCCATCCGGTACCAGGTGCCGGCGACGGCCGAACCGCGGTTCGGGCAGTCCTCGGTGACCTGCTGGACCGAGAGGACGCGCCCGCTCGGCGAGAGGGTCCAGGAATACGTGCCGACCCCGTTCGCCGGACACCCCTGCCCACCGAACCCGACGAGTCGGAACGTCCCCGGCGAGGGTGCGGACGCGGTCGCGTTCAGGAGGGCGACGTCGTTCTGGTTCGACTGCGTGATCGTCAGGCGATCGGTGGCGAGGACGATGCTCGAGCCGGAGCCGGACACCACGTAGCTGCTGTTGCCGCCCATCCAGCGCGCCACGATGGCCGCCGGCAGCGGCTGGTTCGAGCTGTCCACGGCGGCACTCCTCGACGGCACGCTCGAGGCCGAGGACTGGTCGCCGGCCGGCGCGCTGGGTGAGCCGGCGGGCGCCGCCGAGGTTCCGACGGAGGGAC
>JBPYEM010000171.1:0-2175 GCA_051985205.1 Candidatus Limnocylindrales bacterium
GCTGGATGCGGCGCGCGGAGAACGAGCTCGCGACCGCCGAGGCGTGGGCGACGGTGGCGCACCTCGAGACGGGGCGACCCGATCCGGCGCCCGATCTCACCCGGGCCTGGAAGCAGGTGCTCTTCAACCAGTTCCACGACACGCTGGGCGGGACGGCAATTGAGCCGGCGTACCGGGACGCGCGCGACCAGCTGGGCGAGGCGAGCTCGATCGCGAACCGCGTCCAGAACGTCGCGGTCCAGTCGCTCGCGTCGCGGATCGCGATCCCGGCCTCGCCGGGGACGAAGCCGATCGTCGTCTTCAACGCGCATCCATGGCCCGTCCGCGGGCCGGTGGAGCTCGAGTACGGCGGGCTGACGCCGGGCGATCGCCTGGTGGACGACGAGGATCATCCGGTCGCGTTCCAGTCGATCCAGTCCTACGCGACCGTCGCCTCGTGGAGAAGCCGGATCGTCTTCGAAGCGGATCTGCCGGCGCTCGGCTACCGCCTGTACCGGATGCGGCCCGGCGCTCCCGATCCGGGGCCAACGGCTCTGCGGACGTCGGCGACGACGCTCGAGAACGCGCGGATCCGGATCACGATCGACCCGGGGACCGGACGTCTCGCGAGCCTCGTCGCGAAGGGCGCCGGACCGGACGGGGACGACCTCGAGGTCGGCCTTCCGGCCGGCTCACGAGCCGCGGTGCTGGACGATACCTCGGACACGTGGGGCCACCGACGCCTCGCCTACCGAGACGAGATCGGTGCGTTCGAGACGACGACCGTCGAGCTCGTGGAGGCCGGACCGGTCCGGGGGATCGTCCGGGTCAACAGCCGGTATGGGTCATCGCGGCTGATCGAGGATTACGTCCTGACCGCGAACGCCGCCGCGGTCGAGGTCCGGGTCATCCTCGACTGGCACGAGCATTCGCGGCTCTTGAAGCTGCGATACGCGTCGGCCGTCGATCCCGCCACGGCGACCTACGAGATCCCGTACGGGACGATCCAGCGGCCACCGAACGGCGAGGAGGAGCCGGGCCAGCGCTGGGTCGACGTGAGCGGACCCGTTGGCGGCGAGGACGCCGGCAACGGCCCGACCGTGGGTGGGCTCGCCGTCCTGAACGACGGGAAGGACGCCTTCGACGTCGCCGGTGGCGAAGTCGGCGTCACGGCGGTCCGTTCGCCGATCTACGCCCATCACGAGCCGGCCGTCCCGCGCGAGGGCGTCCGGTATCAGTTCCAGGACCAGGGGCAGCAGCGGTTCACCCTCGCCCTCGTGCCGCACCCAGGCGCCTGGACGGATGCCGGCCTCACCCGTCGCGCGATCGAGCTGAACCGCCGCCCGACCGTCCTCTTCGAGTCGTTCCACGACGGGGAGCTGCCGGCCTGCCGGTCCTTCGGCTCGATCCAGCCCGACCACGTCGTCCTGGGCGCGCTCAAGGTCGCGGAGGATGGCGACGACATCGTCGTCAGGGTGGCGGAGACGACCGGCGCGGCCGGCAGCGTCCGGTTGAACCTCCCTGCCCCGGGTCGCGAGCTCGCCTTCGAGATCGGCCCGTACGAGGTCCGGACGTTCCGGCTGCCGCGCGATCCGGCCCTGCCGCCGGTCGAGACGGATCTCCTCGAGCGTCCCCTCGACGCGAGCTGATGGCCCCGACGCCGATCGTCCGGCGGACGCGGTCGCTCGACGGCGACGAGTGGCGGATCCGGTCGCATCTCGGTGTGGAGGCAGCGCTCGCCGCGGCCCTTCGGTCCACCGCCGGCGGTCGCCGGGACGACGGCGACGGCGAGGCGGCGGTCAAGAGCGGCGCCGACGCGGTGGAGGCGATCCACGCCGTTCACACGACGGCGGACCGTGCGGCCGATTGGCTCCCGGCCCACGTCCCCGGGTCCGTGATCGACGACGTCTGGCGCGCCGGCCTGATCCCGGACCCGTACGTCGAGCTGAACAGCCTCGCCGCGGAGTGGGTCCCGCAGCGGGCGTGGACGTATCGGCGGACGATCGACGTCGGACCGTTGCGCGACGGCGAGCGCGCGTGGCTCCGATTCGCGGCGATCGACCACGCCGGTCAGGTGGTGCTCGACGGCGTCGTCATCGGCCGACACGAGGGCATGTTCGTCCCCGTCGAGATCGAGGTCACGGCGGCGCTCGCACGTGGCGGCCGGCACGAGCTCGCGGTCGTCCTCGCGCCTGC
>JBPYEM010000172.1:0-7918 GCA_051985205.1 Candidatus Limnocylindrales bacterium
CGACGGAGTGGGCGATCCCGACGAGGGCCAGCGGCCCGACGGCGGCCAGGAACAGCAGGCCGACGAAGATCGAGAGTCGGCGGATCTGACCGGAGAGCTGGACGTTGACGTCCAGGCCGCCGGCGACGATCTCGACGGCGCCGGGAACAGGCGCCGGGGTCCGCGGAAGGGCCTCAGCTCCGGTGGAGGGATCCGCGGGCGTCGAGAAATGCTCACCGAACGGATGGGGCGACGGAGCGATGACGGAGTCGTTCGACTGGGGGTCTGGGTCGCCGCCCGTCGGGACCGGGTCGCTCCCGATCGCGCCGGGGTCGCTCGGCGGCAGCTCGGTCACGCCGGCATCGGCGACGCCGCCGCCAGCAGCTCGCCGAGCCGGGCGACGTTGACGTTGCCCCCGGATGCGACGACCGAGACCCGTTCGCCGTCGCGGATCGGGATCCGGCCGTGGAGGACGGCGGCGAGAGCCGCCGCGCCGGCCGGCTCGAGAGCCTGCTTCATCCGCTCGATCGCGAACCGGACGCCGGTGAGGATCTCGCTGTCGGTGAGCAGGACGATGTCCTCGAGGTAGTGCCGGCACATCGCGAGCGTCATCCGACCCGCGAACGGCGCGGCAAGCCCGTCGGCCACGGTCCGCGGCTCGATCGACACCGGCTCGCCGGCCGAGTACGCCCGCGTCATCGCGGCCGCGTCCACCGGCTCGACGCCGTACACGCGAACATCCGGCCGCTGCTCGCGAATCGCGGCGGCGACGCCGGAGATCAGCCCGCCGCCGCCGACACCGACGACCACGACGTCGACGTCGGCCAGGTCCTCGAGCAGCTCCAACCCCACCGATCCGTGGCCGGCCATCACCATCGCGTCCTCGAACGGATGGACGAACGTCAGGCCCCGCTCGTCGCGAATCCGTTCGAGCGCGTGAAACGCGTCGCCGACGTGGGCGCCCTCCAGGACGACCTCGGCGCCGTAGCTGCGACAGGCATCGACCTTGGTCGGATTTGCGTTCGTCGCCATCACGACGGTCATCGGAACGCCCGCCTCCGTCCCCGCCCAGGCGTAGGCCTGACCCGCGTTGCCGGCCGACATCGTGATCGCGCCACGCCGGCGCTGCTCGGGCTCGAGCATCGCGATCCGGTTCGTCATGCCCCGAGCCTTGAACGACCCAGTCTTCTGGAGGTGCTCGGCCTTGACGTAGAGCCGATCGTCGGCGAGCCGGGGCCCGCCGGCGGCGGCGATCATCCGGGCCGCGGTCGAGCTCGACAAAAGCGGGGTCCGGTGGACGTGGCCCGCGATCCGCTCGCGGGCGGCGAGGATGTCCGGAAGGCCGACCGGCAGATCCGTGGGGCGCATCGCGCGGAGTATGGCAGCGCGGTCAGCCGGCCCGGTGCCGCTGCCGACCGACCTCGATCAGGAGGTCCCAGGTCGTGTCCGCGGCCGACATGAGATAGATGAAGACGGCGCCGATGAGCCAGAAGTAGGCACTGAACGGGTCGCTTTCGACGAAGATCGCGACGCCGATCAGGCCGACGCTCGCCGCACCCGGCAGACCCAGCCGCCGGACGACGTAGACCCAGCCCCCGAACGGGTCATCGCGCCGACGGCGGAAGGCTCGGACGCGCCGGACCATCCGGACCACCCCGGCGACCCCGAGGATGGTCAGCTCGATCGTGAAGCTGATCGCGTCCTGGTTCGGGATGAGCACGAACAGCGAGATCAGCAGCACGAAGAGGAAGTTCGCGAACGCCTGCTCGGCGAGCAGGCGGAGATCGGCCCCGTCGTCGGACGTGAACTCGTCGAGGTTGATCGACAGGCCGACGAAGAGCAGCCCGATCAGCGTCGCCGACGCTGCGCCGGCCGTGAGGTAGAAGTCGTGCCACGAGGCGGCGAGCGCCATGTACCCCGCGTACGACATCGATCCACCCTCCTGCTGCGCGTCGCGCCGCGCACGATACCGCGACGCGATCACGACCCGCCTCAGGCGCGTCGCCTCCGGCACCGATGGACTTGCGAGTTTGCGCAACCAGTGACATCATGATCGCGATGTTGGAGACGCAGGCTCGGTCATCGAGCGAGGTCGATCGGCAGCGGTACGCCGCAGTCGGTCGGGCCCTCGCCGATCCCAAGCGCCTCTGCGTGCTCGAGTCGCTCGCCGCGGGCGAGCTCTCGGTCGGCGACCTGTCGACGAAGGTCGGCTGCCAGGTCCCCAACATGTCGCAGCACCTCGCCGTCCTCCGCAGCGCCGGACTCGTCCGGAGCCGGCGGGATGGATCGACGGTCTTCTATCGCCTCGCCGACGTCCGCGTCCTCGAGGCCTACCGGCTCATCCAGAGCCTGGCCGGCCAGGGCGCCTGACGGCCCTTCTCACCTGCGCACCCGCGCGCATCCGCGGGAAGAAAGGACCCGATCCATGGCCATCACCAACGGAACCGACGAGACGTTCGAACAGCTCGTCCTGAAGAACGAGAAGCCGGTCATCGTCGACTTCTGGGCGACATGGTGCGGGCCCTGCAAGGTCGTCGCTCCCGAGATCGAGAAGATCGCCAACAAGTACGAGGGCGCGATCGACGTCGTCAAGGTCGACGTCGACGCCAACCCCCGGATCTCGCAGGCCTTCAACATCATGTCGATCCCGACGATCGCGTTCTTCCGGCCCGGCCAGCAGCCGCTCGGCGTGGCCGGAGCCCGGCCCATGGAGGCCCTCGAGGCCCAGTTCGGGCTCGCCCAGTACGCGCCGTCGGCGGAGGCCGCACCGACCGGCTCGACCGAGGCCTGACCCCGCGCGGGCATCGCCCGCTCCCGCTCAGCGACACGACGCCGTCCCGGACTGGCTCCGGGGCGGCGTCACTGCGTTCGGCGACGATCTCCGGTCTGTGGGCTCGAGGCACGACGGGCCGCGCTGAGGAACCAGGCCTCGGCCCGGTCGACGGCCCCGTCGTCCAGGACGGTCGGGTGGAAGGCGACCCAGTCCTCGCCGCGCGCTGAGCTCTTCGTATCCGGCGTCCGGAGCGCCGCCCTCGCAACCCCCGGATCGAGGCGGAACTCGGCCGTCTCGTCGGCAATGGCCGCGAAGATGACGCCACGGGCGGACCACGTCGTGCCGCGCTCGTCGGCCCCGGTCGTCACCCCATCCAGGCCGTCCGCGGCAGCTTCGAGCAGCTCGCCCAGGTTGAGGTCAGACGTCTGGTCGTCCATCGCGCGGCGAACCCGTCAGCCGGGCCCAACGGCCTCGAGGATCGCCTTGAGGTCGGCGAGATGATCCTCGTAGTGCTCGGTCGTCTCCTCGTAGAAGAAGCGCTGCTCGTCCGCGTCCTTGATCCAGCGCGCCTCGGGCACGACCGTGAGGAACCCGCGCAGCTCGCCGGCCACCCGGGCGAACTCCTGACGAACCTCGTCGAGGGGCTTCGCTCGCCAGGCCGCGAGCGCCTCGTCGTTGACGATGTCCCCGCCCCGCGCCTCCCACTCGGCGTCAGCCCGGGCGTGGGACGGCGACCGATCACCGACCGCGAGCTCCTTCGCCACGTCGAGCGACAGGAGCTGCCACGTCACGAGGTGGCCCATCAGATCCCGGCCGGACCAGCCGTGGGCGCCCACGACCGGCCGATTGAGATCCTCGTCGGTCAGCCGCGAGAGGGCCTCGTACGGCCGCCAGGCATCGCGCTCGTCCTCGAGGAACGAGAGGGCGTCGATGTACACGAACGCATCGTAGCCGCCGCCGCCCTCGTCGACCGTCCGCGGACCGACGGGCGATGACGTCGGCGCGGTAGGGTCCGGCGATGACGCCCAACGGTCAGGCGGATCCGCCGGCGCCGCCGGCGGATCCCAAGCCGCCGACGCCGGACGCGATGGCGGACGCGACGCCGGTGCCGAGGCTCCTGCCCCCGCCTCCGGTCGCGGTCGCCGTCACGCCGGTCAGCGCCGCACCCGGCCCGCCACCGGACGGACAGCGCCGAACGGGCGTCGTCTGGGTCCACGGGATCGGCACGCAGAAACCGCGGGACAGCCTCTTCGACTGGACCGGGCCGATCATCGACGTCTTCAGCGAGTGGCGCCGCCAGTACGACCGCCAACATCCCGAGGCGACGATCGGCGAGAACCCGGTCGGCTCGGCGAGCGTGTCGGACCCGGCGAACGCCTGGATCGAAGTCGACATCCCCGCGTATTCGGATCGACCGCGCGCCCAGTGGCTCTTCACGGAGGCGTATTGGGCCGCCGACATCCGACCGCCGGCATTCGGTGCGGCGGCCGCCTATCTCCTCGCCCGGCTGCCCGGGATCATCCGCGGGATCGCCCTCGGCTACGGGGCCCGCGAGGGCCGGCGGGCGCAGCGTCTCGCCCGGCTGCGGGACGAGCACCCCGGGGACCCACGGCTGGCCGAGCTCGACCTGGCGTTCGACCGCCGGTGGGCCTTCACGGACCGCCTCGACGAGATCTGGCAGGCCCGGCCCGTGCGCTGGACGCTGATGATCCTCGGCACGGTCGCGGCCGTCGCTGCCCTGGCAATCTACGCCGCGCTCCACGCGATCCCGATCCCCGCGGTCCAGCGTCGCCTCGAGATCGCCGCGGCCGACACGTTCATCGTCGAGTGGTTCGGCGACCTGGCGGTGATCCTCGACGACCAGGCTCAGTCTGCGGCGGTTCGGACGCGCCTCCTGGAGCGGGTCGAGTGGCTTCGCGATCAGCGCTGCGACGACGTCGTCCTGCTCGCGCATTCCGGTGGCACGATCGTCAGCTACGCGACGCTGCTCCGGTATCCGACCGCCGAGCTCGACGTCGCCAAGCTCGTGACCCTCGGCGAGGCGATCAAGCTCGGCTGGCGGCTGGAGCAGGAGGTCGGCGACTGGGATCCGGGCAACTCCGTCCGCGGCGATCTCGCCGCGAGCCATCCGGATCTCCGCTGGGTCGATGTGTGGGCGTCGTACGACCCCGCGCCGTCCGGCGAGATGGCCGCCGCGGACGGCTGCCCGCTCGTCGTCGTCGAGAAGCTCGGCCAGCTGCCGGACGATCCGCGGATGCACGTGGAGAGCCGGCCGGTGACCAACTTCATGTCGCTGGCGGACGACCACGGTGGCTACTGGTCGAACGACGAGGGGTTCCTCATCCCGGTGATCCGCCATGTCGACGATCCACGCGGAACCGGCGCCGAATCCCGATTCTTCGCCGACGAGCTCGACCGAACGCTCCGGACGGAACGCCGGCGCCGGCGCGTGGCGTTGCTCCTCGCGTGGCGATCGGCGGCGGTCGCCGCCGGCATCCTCGCCCTGCTCGGCCTGATCGTCGGCGTCCCGGATGCGAAGGCCGCCGGCGATGCCGTCGCGGGTGTCTGGAGCCTGCTGCCGGGTCATGAGCTGGTGAGCGGCCCGGTCGACGGCATCGGTTCGGCGACCCGGGTGCTGCTCTCGGCAATCGGCGCCGGCGGCGTGGCGGACGCCCTCGGCACGGTCGGCCCCACGATCCTGGGCAGCCTGGTCCCGATCGTCGCGATCGTGATCGTCTTCGTCCGCGGGGTCGGTAGCTGGCGAGCCCACGACGCGCTGGAGCGAAAGGCGATCCGCGGCGAGCGTCTCGGACCGAGCGGCCTTCCGTCGGCACGATCCGAGGCGACGCTCCTCGTCGGCGGTCTCGTCGCCATCGTCCTCGTGGCGTGGACGGCCTCGGGACTCATCGCCGGGATCGTCATCGCGGTCGCCGCGGTCGGGGCTGCGGTGATCCGGCTCCGCGGCTCCCAGCCACCGACTGCCGCGGCCGCCGCGCGCGTCGCGGCGATGACCGAGCGCGGCGACTAGCGCACGATCAGACCGCGACCGGCTCCCGGTACTCTCCGAAGACGCCGCGCAGCACCGCGCACTGCTCGCCGAGCGTGGCGTAGGCCGCCGCACACCGCAGGAAATGGGGCATCAGGTTCGTCTCGGTCGAGCCCGGTCGCGAGGCGGCGTCCCGAAGGCCTGCGAGGGAGGAATCCACGGCCGCCGCATCGCGTTCGCGGCGCGTCCGCTCGAGCCGGGCGAGGTGGCGCTCGAGCGAGCCCGGCGGGACGGCGAGCACCGGGATCGGCGTCTCCTCGGCCTCATCGACGTAGGCGTTGACGCCGACGATCCGCCGCTCCCCCGCGTCGAACTCCCGCTGGAAGCGATAGGCCGCGTCGGCGATCTCGTGCTGCGGGTAGCCCTCGGCGACGGCGGGGACCATCCCGCCGCGGCGGTCGATCTCGTCGAGGTAGCGCCACACCTCCCGCTCCGTCTCGTTTGTCAGGGCCTCGACGAACCAGGACCCGCCGAGCGGGTCGATCGTGTTCGCGACGCCGCTCTCCTCGGCGAGGATCTGCTGCTGGCGGAGCGCCAGCAGGGCGGCCTCCGCGGTCGGGACGGCGAGCGCCTCGTCGTACGCGTCCGTATGCAGCGACTGCGTACCGCCCAGGACGGCTGCCAGGGCCTGCGTGGCGACCCGGGTCAGGTTGTTCAGCGGCTGCTGCGGCGTGAGCGAGACGCCGGCCGTCTGCGTGTGGAACCGCATCCACGTCGAGCGCTCGTTCTCCGCCCGGTAGCGCTCGGTCATCAGCTTGTACCAGACGCGGCGAGCCGCCCGGAACTTCGCGATCTCCTCGAAGAAGTCGCTGTGGCTGTTGAAGAAGAAGCTCAGCCGCGGCGCGAAGTCGTCGACCCGAAGCCCCCGACCCAGGCACGCCTCGACGTAGGCCATCCCGTCGGCGATCGTGAACGCCAGCTCCTGGACCGCCGTCGAGCCCGCCTCGCGGATGTGGTACCCGCTGATCGAGACCGTGTTCCACTTCGGCAGCTCACGTGTCCCGAACTCGATCGTGTCGGTCACGAGCCGCATCGACGGCTCCAGCGGGAACAGGAACTCCTTCTGGGCGATGAACTCCTTGAGGATGTCGTTCTGCGTCGTGCCCTCCAAGGCGGAGCGGGGAACGCCCGCCTTCTCCGCGGCCACGATGTACATCGCCCAGATCGGCGCCGCCGGAGAGTTGATCGTCATCGACGTGCTGACGCGGTCCAGCGGCAGGCGGTCGAGAAGGACCTCCATGTCGGCGAGGCTGCTCACCGCGACGCCGCAGGTCCCGAACTCGCCCTCGGCTTCGGGATCGTCCGTGTCGTAGCCGTACAGCGTCGGCATGTCATACGCGATCGAGAGGCCGGTCTGGCCCGCGGCGAGCAGCGACCGGAACCGGGCGTTCGTGTCCTCGGCCGCTCCGAATCCGGCGAACATCCGCATCGTCCAGGTGCGGCTCCGGTAGCCGGTCGGGTGGACGCCCCGGGTGAACGGCGGGTCGCCGGGGAAACCGACGTCCCGCAGCGGGTCGAAGTCGTCCCAGCGGCCCGGCTCGGGTCGAAGACGATCGCCGTGATGATCGACGAGGGTCGGACCCCCGCCACCTGCTGGCGTGCCGTCAGACCCGGACTGCCACGACCAGGGGCCGTACAGGCGGTCCACCGTGGTGTCGCTGATCGTCGAGAAGCGCGGCTTGCGCTCCGGGGCGCGGTCGAGCGCGGACGCGAGCCGGCGCGCCTCCCAGGCACGTTTTCGGGCGGACCAGGTCATGGACCGTACGCTAGCACCGGATCGCGACGGCGCCGGCGCCGCGGTCACGGTCCCGTGCGATCCACGCCGCGGACTCGGAACCGGCGGGCTGCTCAGACGGGCGGCGGCGGGGATGTCGGCTGGCCGGTCCGCGACGCGCGCGGGTCGTTGACGACGACCTTCTCGCGCGACCGCCGTCGCACGGAGCGAAGCAGCAGGATCGCCTCCACGACGGTGACGACCGGGATCAGCCGACCGGGCAGCACGCGGAGCAGCAACAGGCGGGCGGCGGTCTTCAGCATGGTCGGAGACTCACCACCGCGGCGGCACGGCGCCAACCGTCGATCCGGAACGGGCCTATCGAAGGCGTTGCGATCCCGGGGAC
>JBPYEM010000173.1:0-2235 GCA_051985205.1 Candidatus Limnocylindrales bacterium
CTCCTGCCCCAGATGCTGTCGGCCGTCCACCCGCGGTACCAGACGCCCGGCAACGCCGTCCATGTCCAGGGCGTCATCGGGATCGTCCTCGCGGTCGCGCTGAGCCTGGTGTTCAACGGCTACACGAGCGGCGGTCCGATCACGACCTATGGGTTCATCGGGACGTCGCTGGGTCTGCTCTTCGCCGCGATGTACATCCTCGTGAACGCTGCCGCGATCGGCTTCTTCCTGACCGAAGCCCGCGAGGAGTTCAACGGCGTGAAGCATGTCGTGATCCCGGTCCTCGGGATCATCGCGATGGTGATCGGCTTCCTCTCGGCCCTCGGCGGGGTCTCGATCCCGATCATCGGGCTGGATCTGCCGGCCCTGCCCGAGCCCTACAACCTCGCGCCGGCCGTCGTGGGCATCTGGATGCTCATCGGCGTCGTCCTGTACGTCTACCTGCGGTCACGAAGCCCGCAGGCCATCGCCCAGCTCGGCGCCGCCGTCGCGGAGGGCTGACTCGGCGAATCACCCCGATCGGCCGCCGGCTCGTCCGGCGGCCGTTCCGTGGCACGACCCCGTGCCGCCGGATTCCCGTCGGTCGGGAGTTAGCTCGAAAGCGCCTCTCGTTCCATGACGAATTCTCGTGTCCCGGCGCTTCGGCGCACTCGGGACGGTTGGTCGGACAGTCGGGCTTCATCGCCGAACTTGGGTGAACCCGACATCGGTCTGGAGGTGGCGGTCGAAACCGCCTCACTGTCCCTCGCGGGGAATCCGTCGTCGTTTTCGGCCGATCCAACCGCCAGCTCCCGCGGAGCGGGAAGTTGGCGGCCAGGCCGTCGGTAGGCTCGGTTGCGGGGCGGCGCGTTCAGTCGAACAGCGACAGCGGGCAGTGGGCCGTGACGACGACGTTCGGCATGTCGACGATCTCGCTGATCCGGAGGTCGATCGCGACGCTGTGGAGCAGGTAGGCGTCGACGGCTGATAGCCCGTGCTCCCGACCGAGCCAGTCGATCATCCGTCGCACGGCATCGCGGGCGGCGCCGAAGATCTCCGGCCCGACGCCGTCGGTCGCGTAGCGGCGGCCCCCGACGACCGGCGGGACGTCCGCCGTCAGGAACTCCGGCGCGGTGACGTGCAGGTCCTTCCGGACGGTGAGCCGGACGAGCGTTCGCATCGGCGTCTCGATCGCGGTCCCGCAGACCTCGCCATCGCCCTGGGCGGCGTGCCCGTCGCCCATCGACAATCGGGCGCCCGCATGGAACACCGGCAGGAACAGCGTCGACCCGGCCGTGAGATGCCGCGTGTCCATGTTGCCGCCGAAGACGTCCGGCGGGATCGTCGAGCGTGGACCGTCGGGCGGCGCGACGCCGACCTCGCCACAGAACGGCGCGATCGGGACCCGGATGCCTGGCAGGAACTCCGCCCGCTCGCCCGCCGCCGGCACGCGAGTGATGCGCAGGTACGGATCCGGGAAGTCATCGGCGAGGAGACCGAATCCGGGGATCGACGCAGTCCAGCCCCAGTCCGCAGGCTCGAACTCCAGCAGCTCGACCTGAAGGGTGTCGCCGGGCTCGGCGCCGTCGACGGCGATCGGACCATTCACCTGGTCGACCCGGCTGAAGTCGAGCCGGCCGAGGTCCTCGACCGTGGACGTGGCCGTCAGCTGCCCGCCGCCGGCATCGAGGAGGTCGAACTCGACGAGGTCGCCACTGCCGACGGTCTCGATCGGCTCGATCGCCGGGTCCCAGGCGAGGTGGAACCGGTCGCGCGTGATGTGGACCGCGGGGTTGATCGCCATGGGGCGCCTCCTCGCGGCGGATTGTAGGGTCGGCCGTTCTGCGACCGTCGGGGGTGAGCGAGACGGAAAACAGCCGGCCGACTGCGTTCGTCGCGCCGTCGCGACAGCCGACGCAACTGCGTTCGTCGCGGATGGGCGCCAAGGGCCACGCGGCGGGGAGCACCGCAAGCGAGCGGACTTCCAGGTCCGTGAGCGCGGAGCGCATCCCGCCAACGACGCCATCGGCGTCCAGGCGCGACAGCCCGGGAGTGTTAGATTCCCCCCACTCGAGCCGGCTCCTCGTACGGGGTCCGTCCAGGTCGCCGCGACGGCGGCCAGATGCAGGGACCCGCGATGCCCCGGTGGAGTGAGGTGCACGATGGCCACCGTGACGTTCGAGCACGTCACCAAGAAGTACGGCGAGGTCACCGCCGTCGACGACCTCAACCTCGCCATCAACGACGGCGAGTTCA
>JBPYEM010000174.1:0-2760 GCA_051985205.1 Candidatus Limnocylindrales bacterium
CTGGATCTCCTGGCCGCCGAGGCCTCGGCCATCACCGAGACGATCGACGCCACCGGCGCGAGCGTGATCGTCAACTGCGCCGGCGCGACCGTCGGCACCCCGTCCGCGCTGCTCCTGGCGAACACCGTGACGGTCGCCCGCATCCTGGAAGCGATCGAGAAGGCGGCTGTGCGGCCCAGGCTGATCCAGATCGGGTCGTCGGCCGAGTACGGACGCGGCCCCGCCGGCCGGAAGGTCGACGAGGCCTCGCCGGCCAGCCCGATCGGTCCGTACGGCGTGTCCAAGCTGGCGGCGACCCAGCTGGTCGTCGGGGCGACCCAGCGAGGCGTCGTCGAGGCGGTGGTCCTCCGCGTGTTCAACGTGGTGGCCCCCGGGATGCCGGACCACTCCCTGCCCGGCGGAGTGCTGCGGCGATTGCACGTGGCCACCGCCGAGCGCTCGGACGTTCTGGTCACCGGCCCGCTCGACGCGGTTCGCGACTTCGTCGACATCCGCGACGTCGCTGACGCTGTTGTCGCAGCCTGCCTCGCCGTCCAGACGCTGCCACCGGTCCTGAACATCGCGTCGGGGACCGGGCATACCGCCCGAGACCTCGTTGACGGACTGATCGAACGGATGGGCTTCCGAGGCTCGATCGAGGAGCGGGCGGCCGGCTCAGCCCGTTCGGCGGACGTTCCGTGGCAGGTCGCGAACATCGCCCTCGCGGAGCGGACACTCGGTTGGCAGCCGGCCCGCGACTTCGCTGCCCTCTGCGACACCGCCGTGGCCATCGACCGCGTCTGACGGTCGCGGCGCCGCCATTCCGGTCACCTGGCCTGGATCGCGATCACCCAATAGCCGGCCCGCGCGTCGACCTGGATCGGCACCGCCAGCGCGCCGCCCAACGCGCGCACCGTCGTGCCCTCCAGCCCGGGCAGCGATCCGTCGACGTGCCGATCGTGGAACACGACCTGCCCGACAGCCGACTGCCAGTCGCCCGGCGTCACCGGGTTCCGGTACAGATCGAGCACGCGGGTCAGCGGGATGCCGAGATCGATCGCCAACCGCTCGCGGATGGCGTTCGTGACGCGGAAGACTGTTCCTGGCGATTCGGCATAGGTTCGAAGGGTCGGCTCCACGCGATCGAAGTCCGCGGCCGTTGCCAGGCTGTCCTGGATCCTCGAGGCCAGGGTCGGGGCGAGCACCCCGCCCGGCCAGACGAGGCCGACGCCGATCGCCAGAGCCGCGACGGCCGTCAGCGCTCGGGGGACCGCGGCGCTCGACACACCGGGGAAGTCCGTGGCGACACGCCCGACGAGCCAGCCGGCCGCGGCGATGAGTGCGATGTCGATGGGCGCGGCGTATCGATCGGGGACGTAGACGTGCTCGGCCGCGAGGAGGAGCAGGAGGACGGCCATCCCCGGCCCGAGGGCCGTGATCCCGGCAGCCAGCACCCATCGTCGAGCGAGCACGAGTCCCAGCACGCCAGCGACGCCGAGGATCGCCAGTGGCCACTCGGCGGCGAGATGATTGGCCAGCCAGGCGAGCATTCCGGGCGGATCGAGGATGACGTAGCCGCTGATCACGCTGTAGCGGGTGGCGACGGTCGTCCAGTACCACGGATCGCCCGTCAACAGCCAGTCATGGACCGCCATGATCGGCAACGCCAACCAGCCGATCATCGTGAGCCACGCCCGGCCGGCCGGCCGCCCCGAGCCCACCCAGCGATCCGGTCCGAGCCGGCGCCACATCAGGATGACGGAGACCGCACCGAGGACGAGGACGACCTCGAGTCGGGCGAGGACCGCGAGCATCAGGAGCGATCCGGCCAGGGCGTGACGAGGCCGTTCGCTGGTGAGGGCCAGACCGGCTGCCGAGACCAGGAGGAGCGCCCATGGCGTCGCAAGCGCGAAGCCGACGTCGAGGATCAACGCCGTCGAACCTGCGAGTCCGGCGCCGACGAAGGCCCATCCCGCCCAGCCGGCGGATCGACGAACCAGCTCGGCTGTCAGCACCACCGCGACCCCGAACGCAAGGAGCGTGGCCCAGGCGACGGTCCGCCACTCGCCCGTCACGGTTTCGAGGACCCCGAACACGAGCGTCAGAAGCGGTTTCGGGGTGGTCGGCACGAACATCTCGAGACGTTGCCCGTTGACGATCCTCAGGAAGTACAGGACGCAGGCCTGGCTGTCAGTCGCGATCGATGCGGCCTGCAGCGGTCGGGCGACGGCCAAGCCCACGGCCAGCGCCGTCGCGAACAGCGCCGCACGAGCCGCGCGACCCACGCCCCGGCCGAGGCGATCCGCGTCGCGCTCTGACGTCTGGCGCTCGGCCACGTTCACTCCGGTAGGATCGGGTCCGTGGCGATCTCCCGTCGGTTCGGCCGGCGAACCGGATGACGATCCGTGTCGCGCACCTGACGTCGGCACATCCTCAGGATGACGTCCGGATCTTCCTGAAGGAGTGCCGGTCCCTCGCGGAGGCGGGCTACGACGTGTCCGTCGTCGCGCCGGGTGCGGCCAGGCCGGACCTGGACGGCGTCCACTTCGTGACGGTGCCGCCGCCGCGAAATCGACTCGACCGGGGGATCCGGGTCGCTTGGGACCTCTATCGCGCCAGCCGGCGGCTGCGGGCGAGCGTGGTTCACTTTCACGATCCCGAATTGATCCCGATCGGCATGCTCCTGAAGCTGCGGGGCGGCCGCGTCGTCTACGACGTCCACGAGGACGTGCCGCGCCAGATTCTGCGCAAGGACTGGGTTCGTCCGTGGCTCAGGCGACC
>JBPYEM010000175.1:0-2328 GCA_051985205.1 Candidatus Limnocylindrales bacterium
ACGCGGTCGTTCGCCTGGCTCGGCGCGACCGCGACGCCCGCGGACACCGTGATCCGCGCCGTCTGCCCCGCCGGCAGGGCGATGATCGTCGACTCGGTCCGAGAGCGGATCCGCTCCGCGACCGACGTCGCTTCGTCGAGCCCGTTGCCCGGCAACAGGACGGCGAACTCCTCGCCGCCATACCGGGCGGCCAGATCGCCGTCGCGCATGCACGACCGAAGGACGCCCGCGAAGGCCCGCAGGGCATCGTCGCCGGCCGGATGGCCGTGGCGGTCGTTGAAGAGCTTGAAGTGGTCGATGTCGAGCATCAGGACGGCGATCGACTCGCCGGCGGCCATCGTCGCGAGGTGGTCCTCGACGGCCTTGTCGAAGGCCCGGCTGTTCGCGAGGCCGGTTCGGGCGTCCGTGTTCGCCTGGCCGTGGAGCGCGGCGAGGAGGCGGCGGTTGCCGATCGCCAGCGCCGCGTGCTCGCTGATCCGCGCGACGTTCGAGCGAAGCGCGAGGGGGAACGCGTTCGGCCGCCGCCAGTGGAGATGGACGGCGCCGACGGACTCGCCGCTGATGAGCGGGACGCAGGCCAGCGTCCCGGCCTTGACCGGGTAGACGGGGCAGCGGACCGCAAGGTCGTCGGCGAGATCGTCGCTGACGTACATCGAGCCGCGGGCGATCCCGGCGCAGCGGTTGAGCTCGTGGAGCGGCAGGACCTCGGCCGTCGCGTCGCCCGTCGATGCCTCCGGCACCGCGCGATCCATCGAGCGGTTGAGGATGTGGATCACCGACGCGTCGGGCGCCGCCAGCCGGCCGAGTGCCACGAGGTTGGTCGCGGCCACGTCGCGGTCCTCGACGGCGAACGAGGTCACCTCCGTGAACCGATTGAGGACGCTCGCCTGGCTCGCGTTCCGCTCGAGCGTGCGTCCGTAGCGACGGACCACGAGGATCGCGACGAGGAAGGCGACGATCAGGAAGCCGAAGGCGATCCCGGCGCCGACCGTGGACACGGCCGCGGCGTCGGCGGTGCGTTGGGCGAGGCCGTTGTCGGCCCGGTCCAGCTCACGATCGACGACGGCGGCGGCGGCGTCGAAGCTGCTCTGGTCGTTCGTCGCCGTCGTGGCATAGGTGCGGAGAGCAGCCTCGTTCGCCTGCTGAACTGCCTCGATGACCGGCATTGCGACCCGCTCCCGCCAGCCCACGGCGACGGTCTCGAGGGCGACGAGGGACGTCATCACGGCGGGGTGCGTCGCCTCGGCCTCGGCGGCCTGGTACGCGCTCGTCTCATCGGTCACGGCGGCATGGAAGCGATCCACCGCGGGGGTGTCGCGCGACAGGACGTACTCGTCGAGGGCCGCATGCTGGTCGGCGATCGCCTCGTCCATCGTCTGGGCGTCGGAGCGAAGCCGGTCCAGGGCGTCGCTGTCCGCGCCGATCGCCGCGTTCTGCGACGACGCGACGGCGAACACGATCGTGCCGACGAGGAACGACGCGGCGGCCATCAGGCCGATGAGCAGCACGACACCGTTCGTGCGGGACAGGAACCCGGGCATGGACCGCACCGTATGGGGCCAGTCGCCACCGGACCATGACTCCGAGGTACCAGCCGCGTGCCATCATCCGGCCGTGCGCTCGGCCGATCTCGTCCGACAGCTCGATCGGCCGCCGGTCGCCATCGCCCTGTCGCTGGCAGCCCTGGCCACGCCGATCCTGTTCGCAGCCGTCACGCCGCATGTCCTCGACCAGCGGTTCGGCGTCGATTTCGACCTGTACCGCGACGCGACGGCGCGGTGGCTGGGCGGCGGCCACTTCTACGAGGCATATCAGCTCGCCGGCCCGTATGACATCAGCGCCGGCGACATCCTGTACCCGCCCGTCTCGCTCTGGCTGTTCGCGCCGTTCTCGCTCGCATCCAGCGGCTCGCCGCTTCATGCGCTGACTGCCTTCGCGTGGTGGGCGATCCCGCTCGCGGTGACGGCGTGGGCGGTCCTCGCCCTCCGGCCGCGACCCGCGGTCTGGCCGCTGATCGCCCTGTGCGTCGCGAACCCGACGACGCTCCTGAAGACCTGGACGGGTAATCCCGTCCTGTGGTCGATGGCAGCGCTCGCCCTGGCGGTCGTCACGTCGTCCCGATTGACGGCGCCCTTCGTCCTGCTGAAGCCGAGCCTCGCCCCGTTCGCGCTCTTCGGCGTCAACCGGCGGTCGTGGTGGGTCGGGGTCGTCGCCCTCGCGGTGCTGAGCGTGCCATTCATCTTCCTGGGTCTCTGGTCGGACTGGCTGCGGGCGCTCGGGAACTCTCGCGGCGGCGGCGTGCTGTACTCATCGCTCGAGGCGCCGATG
>JBPYEM010000176.1:0-5442 GCA_051985205.1 Candidatus Limnocylindrales bacterium
CCATCTCGGCGAGGAACCACGGCGCGATCCCGGTCGCTTCCTGGATGACGGTCTCCGGAACGCCTCGGCGGAGGAGGCCGAGCAGCCGCCAGAGCCGGGAGTCGCTGGGCCCGAGGAACCGGCGGAGGACGATCGGCGCTGCCGAACGCTGGGCGAAGCGGCTGGACTCGCACGCCTCGCCGCGCTCGTCGACCCAGCGGATCGGCTCGTCGACGTCCGGAGCCCCGGCATAGACCGCCGCGAGGTAGTCGAAGGCCGGCGTCCACGCCGGGTCCTCGGCCAGCGGACCAGCGCCGGCTTGCTCGAGCCCACGCAACGCCTTGTTCAACGCAGCGCCGAAGGTTCGGTCGATCGCCATCACCTCGCCGGTCGCCTTCATCTGGCTGCCGAGCGTGCGATCCGCGGTCGGGAACTTGTCGAACGGGAACCGCGGTAGCTTGACGACCACGTAGTCGAGCGCCGGCTCGAACGCGGCGACGGTCGTGCCGGTCACGACGTTCGGGATCTCGGCGAGCGTCCGGCCGACCGCGATCTGGGCGGCGACTCTCGCAATCGGATAGCCCGTCGCCTTGCTGGCGAGGGCGGACGAGCGCGAGACCCGCGGGTTGACCTCGATGACGGCGTAGTCGCGTGAGTCCGGCGAGAGGGCGAACTGGACGTTGCAGCCGCCCTCCACGCCGAGCGCTCGGATGATCGCCAGGGCGGCGCTGCGGAGCCGCTGGTGTACCGGGTCCGGCAGGGTCTGGACCGGCGCGACGACGATCGAATCACCGGTGTGGACGCCGAGCGGGTCGACGTTCTCCATCGAGCAGACGGCGATGCACGTGTCTTCGCTGTCGCGCATCACCTCGTATTCGATCTCCTGCCAGCCGACGAGGCATTGCTCGACCATGACCTGGCCGATCGGGCTCGCCCGGAGACCGGCCCGGACCCGTTCGCGATAGGCGTCCTCGGTCTCGACGATGCCGCCGCCTGTCCCGCCCAGGGTGAACGCCGGCCGAACGATCGCCGGCAGGCCGATCTCGCCGAGCGCGGCGTCCGCCGACGCCTGGCGCGCAGCGGTCGACGCGCCTTCGACGATCACGCTCGGGGCGTACGGCTGGCCGATCCGGTCCAGGAGTTCGCGGAACGCCTCCCGGTCCTCGGCCATCCGGATCGCCTCGAGGGGCGTGCCGAGGAGCTTCACGTCGTGGCGATCGAGCACCCCCGCCTCGGAGAGGGCCATCGCCAGGTTGAGGGCCGTCTGACCACCGAGCCCGGCAAGGAGGCCCTCGGGGCGCTCCTTCGCGATCACCGCCTCGACGGCATCGACCGTCAGCGGCTCGAGATAGACCGCGTCGGCGACCTGGGGGTCGGTCATGATCGTGGCCGGATTGCTGTTGACGAGGATCGTCCGGACACCCTCGGCGCGGAGCGCTCGACAGGCCTGGGTCCCGGCGTAGTCGAACTCGGCCGCCTGGCCGATCACCACCGGTCCGGACCCGAGGATCAGCACCGATCCCGGCTTCGGTCGGACCACGGTCACCGGCTGCGGTGCTCCGTTGCCGCACTGACGAAGCGGTCGAAGACCGCCAGCGCGTCCAACGGTCCGGGCGCGCCCTCCGGGTGGTACTGGACGGTCTCGATCGGCCGGCTCGCGTGGCGCAGGCCTTCGACCGAGCCGTCGTTCAGGTTGACCTGGCTCACGTGGAAGCCGGATCGCGCCGGCAGCGATCCGCCGACCACCTGGACCTCGTGGTTCTGCGCCGTGACCTGGACGAGGCCGGAGTCGACGTCGCGGACGGGGTGGTTCGCCCCGTGATGACCGAACCGGAGCCGGGTCGTCTCCGCCCCGGCGGCCCGGGCGACGATCTGATGGCCGAGGCAGATCCCGAGCAGCGGCCGGCCATCCTCGATCACCGCACGGGCCAGGTCGACCGGCCCACGGAGACGCGCGGGATCGCCCGGCCCCGGCGACAGGATCACGCCGTCGACGTCCGCAGCGAGCGCGACCGGCACGCCGATCGTGTGCGGCAGGATCCGGACGCGGGCCCCGCGGCGGCGCATCGCCCGGACGATGTTCGATTTCAAGCCGTAGTCCACGATGGCGATCAGCGGTCCGCCGTCCTCGGCCCGCCCGACGTCGGCGATCGAGGACGGCGACACCTGCCCGACGAAGTCCTGGTCCTCCCAGCGCGGAACGGCCCGGGCACGATCCACTGCGGTATCGCGGTCGACGAAGCCCGGCTCGGTGACGATCCCACGCAGGCTGCCGTGGGCGCGAAGGTGTCGGGCGAGGGCGCGGGTGTCGACGCCGGCGATCGCCGGAATGCCGTTCCCGCGCAGCAGGGTCGACAGCTGGCGCGCGTCCTCGAGGACGGCGGCCGTCGCGTTCGCGACGACGAGCGCGCGGAGCCACGGGCGGAGGGACTGGTCGTCGTCGGCCACCCGGCCGTAGTTCCCGATCAGCGGGTAGGTCATGACGACGACCTGGCCTGCGTATGACGGGTCCGTACAGACCTCCTGGTAGCCCGTCTGCGACGTGTTCACGACCAGGTCGCCGCCGGCGGCGTCGGCCGCGCCGAACGCGATCCCTGGAAACACGGTCCCATCCTCGAGCGCCAGCAGCGCCGGTCCCAGGTCGCCAACCCGCGGGTCCACGATCGCGCTGGCCCGAACCGACGGGACCCGCGTGTCGATGCCGGCGGCCGGCGCGATCACCACGGCCTCACACGAAAACGCCACCGGCCCGACCGGGCTCGGTGGACGCGCGCAGGGACGATCTCGGCCTCCTTTCCGGCCTCACGGGACCGGTTCACCGGCCTCACGGGACCGGCCTCAAGGATGTGACCGAGAGCGTAGCAGGATCGACCCGCGACAGGCTCAGGCCGCGGCGACGGCACCGCTCGCGCCGTCGCCAGCGGCCGCACACGGGACCTTGCAACGGCGTTGCAGCGAAGGCCGTCCGGTTTGCAGCAGCCTTGCGCCGACCTAGCATCGGAGATCCGCCGGGTGGGCGAGCCCAACGCCCGGTCGCATCCTGGCGGCACAGCGCCTCGAAGGAGGGGTGCGCCGGTGGACGGTCCCGGGGACCGGTCGCGGTCGATCGCGATGGTGATGGAATGGCAGGCCGAGGAGGACCCGGCCGGCGACGTGCTCGCGGCCTCAGGGCCGTCGCGGCGGGGCCCGCGACGCCGCGCCGATGAAGCGTCGCTCGACGAGCTCGCGACGCTGGTGACCGCGAGGAGGGCCGTGGCCGTTGCGCCGGGCGCGATCCCGGACCCGCCCGAGGAGATGATCGGCGAGCCGTCGTGCTGACGGTCCGCGACCCGCGGCCGGACGCCGCGACAAACGCGCCGATGCCGCTGCGCTGCATGCGCCTCCGCGACACGGCACGCCGTTGACCTTCTCGACCGTCCGCGGCAGGCTCGAGCCGGTGTGCCCGCTCGTGGGGACGAACCACGGAGTCCCGGTTCGGGGCGCGCAACTCAGCCGAACCTGACCGTTCATCCCCGGTTCATCGGACGTTCATCCGGGGCGGCCACGATCGCCCCGTCGATGAACGAGGAAGCACGAAACGTGCGGGGCTGGAACCGCCCGACATGAGGGCGCACGGAGCCCGATCGCCAGGAGGTTGCCGTGGCTGACGGAACCGGGGGGATTGACACCATGGCGTATCGTCGGCGGCCCTGGCCACCCGATGCGCGCGCGGACGGCCTCACGGACAAAGGTAGTCCCGTGACGCGTGACGATCTGATCGCCTGGCTGCTCCTGCCCTGGAACATCGTGAAGGCGATCGCCCTGACGGCCTACTGGATCATCGCAGCCCTGATCCGCGGTGGCGACGACGAGGACGAGTTCGTCGCGCCGATCCCGGTCGACGACAACCGAACAGGCCGGGAACGATCCGCGGATCCGACCGCCGCGGCGGCAGCGAGCGCGGAGCAGCGAACGCCAAGCTGAGGACGCACCCGGGACGAATTGGCTCGTCCCGGGGAGGCTTGTCGAGCCATTGCCGACGCACGTCGCCGGCGATAGGATCCCGATTGGACCCCCAAGGCCACGTGGAGCCGTCACCCCGTGTCCGACACGATCGTCGTCCGCAGCTTCCCATCCGACGACTGCGAGTTCGCCAACCACGTCCGCGCTGCCGCGGAGGCGCTCGTCGACGTCCCGCCAGACCAGCTGGAGCGGTGTCTTGGCGACGTGCTCCGGCAGACGTTTCCGGGCGTCGTCGTGCGCCGGATCTCCGACCTCGGTGCCAACCAGCCGAGCCGCTTGACCTGGTACGTCTTCCGCCATGGAAGCCCGGAACCGCCCGAGCGAACGCCGCGATCGACCCAGCCACACGGCCCGGGGGCAGCCGCCCGCGAGGACTCTCGCCCGGACGCCTGAGCGGAGGCGATGGCCCCGAAACCGAGAGCGCCCCGGCCCGCGTACGGCGAGCAGCGGGTCACGGTAGGCCCCTCTCAAATCGGAGCATCGGACATGTCACTGAATCGCGTTCTCACCTTGCTCGTCGCTGCCTTCCTGGTCGTGGCGGGCTGTACCTCCACTGGCGGCGGTGGCTCGAACCCGACCGCGGCCGGGCCCTCGAGCGAGGCGAGCGTCGTCGTCGGCTCGTCGGCCACCTCGAAGTTCGGGACCGTCCTGACCGGACCGAACGGCATGACGCTGTACACCCATGCCGGGGACAGCTCGACCGTCTCCACGTGTGACGGCCAGTGCGCCGCCGCCTGGCCACCGCTCGCGACGTCGAGCCAGCCGTCCGCCGGAGCCGGCGTGACCGGTCAGCTGGGCATCGTGACCCGGTCCGACGGCACCGAGCAAGTCACCTATGCCGGCCTGCCGCTCTACTACTGGCAGGGCGACACACGGGCTGGCGATGTGACGGGGAACGGCGTCGATGGCTTCTCCGTCGCAACCGTTCGCGGAGCGGCGGCAGCGCCGAACGCGTCCGGGCCGGCCCCGAAGGGACCGGCGCCCGCACCGAAGGCAACCGCGCCGGCGGCGTATCCCACGATGGCAGCGCCGGGCGGGTACAGCAGCGGCGGGTATTGACCCCGCCCCGACGAATGGTTGTCCGCTCCGCGTCAACCGCGGGGCACGTCGGAACACAGACGGACCCTCGGGCCTGGCCCGAGGGTCCGTCGATGATTCCGGCCCTAGAGGATCCGCCGATCCGTCAGCATGCCCTCGGGTACCTCGGTCGCCGCCACGATGTGGCGGCGATTGACCAGAGCGAACTCATACCTGGTCACGACCCGGCGATCCGCGAGCGATCGCGTTCGGACATCGGTCATCGGGATGAACGGCGGATCCGTTGACTCGACAAACGTTGCGATCTCGGCACCGACCGGGATGTAGACGGCCCCCGTGAGCGTGTGACCCGGGGTCACGATCACGAGCGCGCGGGCTTCCTTCGGGACGAGCAGGTCCGCCGAGGACGCTCCGGCGGTCGTC
>JBPYEM010000177.1:0-2742 GCA_051985205.1 Candidatus Limnocylindrales bacterium
GCTCCGGGGAGGCTCCGCGCCGAACGGCGACCTGCTCGCGTTGACGAACGCGGTCTTCATGGACGGTCGCTGACCCGAACCAGGCCCTCCGACCGGCGGATCGCGATCCGCCACAGCGCCGCGTCGCGCGGCGAGCGCCGCGACCGGCAGGTCCGACTCCGCGTCGCGCGATCTCGAGCGTGGCCGACCGGATTGATATGCCGACGCAACGGTTCTGCAATGTCGGGCTCGTCCGACCGTCAGGAGGCGTGCAGCACGATCAGGACCCAGGTCGACTGACCGACCTCGCGCCGGACGGAGCCCAGCGGCAGAAGCGCCACCGGACCGGCTCCACGAGACCCCAGCCCGATACGGACTTCGCACGGGAGACCCGACTCATGACTGATGACGATCGTGACCGCGACACCGTCGTCGCCGGCGACCGCGGCAGCGGGATGGGCGCGATCCTCGGGATCATCGCCATCGTCGTGCTGCTGCTCGCAGTGTGGTATTTCGCGCTCGGACCGGGCTCGAGCTCGTCCGGCACGACCTACAACAACAACAACACGGTGAACCCGCCTGCGGCCACGCAGGGAGCGCCGGCAGCCACTCAGGCGGCACCCGCCGCGAGCTACTGAGGAACGACGCGGAGGCGGCGGCCAGTCGAACGGCCGGACTCCCGGCCGGACGCAGCCGCCGCTCCGTCACTCAAAGCGTCTAGATTTGACCCCGGAGGTGTTGCGTGGGAACTCAACCGCTGGTCCTCGTCGCCGATGACGAACCGCGGATCACGAAGCTCGTCTCGATCGCGCTGAGCGAGGAGGGGTTCCGGGTCGTCACGGCGACCGGAGGCGAGGACGCGCTCGCGAAAGCCGAGGAGATCCGGCCGGACATCGTCCTACTGGACATCGTCATGCCCGATCTCGACGGGATCGAGGTGATGCGGCAGCTCCGCGAGCAGCGGCCCGTGCCGGTCATCCTGCTCACCGCCAAGGGCGCCACGGCGGACAAGGCCAAGGGCCTGGACCTCGGCGCTGACGACTACATCGCCAAGCCGTTCCACCCGGACGAGCTGGCGGCCCGCGTCCGCGCGGTGATCCGGCGCTCGACGGGCGTCGAGCCGGGCGCCGGCGTGGTGTCCTTCGACGACGTCGAGATCGACCTGGAGCGGCGGATGGTCCGTCGCGGTGGCGAGCTCGTCCAGCTGTCGCGGACCGAGTGGCTGCTCCTGCAGCATCTCGCCACGCATCCGGGCAAGGTCGTCCTCCACACGGAGCTCCTCACGAAGGTCTGGGGCCCGGAGTACCGCGACGACCTCCAGTACCTGCGGGTCTGGATCTCCCGCGTCCGCCGCAAGCTCGGCGCGAAGCCGGGCGAGCCCGGCCGGATCCGGACGTTCCAGGGCATCGGCTACCTGCTCGACGTCGAAGGCACCGCCGGCGGCGCATCCGAGGAGACGACCGAGGACGCCGCCGACGAGGCGGCAGAGCCGGCGGCGGCGCCGGCGGTCTGAGACCCCGATCCGTTCTCGACCCGCGCTCCATCGCGGATCCCCGGCGCCGCCGGTCCCACCGGCGGCGCCGCTTCGTGTCTGCGAGCAGGTCCCGTTCGCCGGCCGCGCCGATTCCGCGTTCGCAGCGCGGCGCGCCGGAGCACCAGCGGCGCCAGAACCGTTACCCGCCTGCAATGCCCGGCGCGCCCCTGTTTCGCGACCGGATCGGCGGGGGCCGCACGCTGGCCTCCCGTGGTCGAGGGGTCTCGGCTCACGGTTGGATGGGAGGCAATCGAAATGACGTACGACGAGCGGGTCGTCCGCGATGACGACCCCTACAACCGGGACACCGTCGTCGAACGACGCGTGACCCGGACCCCGAGCGGCGGCGAGCTCGCCGGCCGCGTCGTGGTCCTCCTGTTCGGGATCGTTCAGGTCCTGATCGTCCTCCGGATCGTGCTGCTCCTCCTGAACGCTCGGGAAGGCAACGATCTGGTCGCCTGGATCCTCAACACCAGCCAGATCTTCGTCGCCCCGTTCAACGGGATGCTGAACACCGACGCTCTCAAGGCGGGCGGTTCGATCCTCGATATCGCGGCGATCCTCGCCCTCGTCGGCTGGACCATCCTCGAGGCTCTGATCCTCGCGGCGGTCGGCATCTTCCGTCGCGAACCGTCGGTCTGAGCCTCAGGGCCCGGCAACCACCCGCAATCCCCTCGACGGCGGCCCTCCCGGAGGGCCGCCGTCGAACTGTGTCCGGATCGTTTGGCCCGCTCCGGGGAGTCGCCCGGGCGACCCGCTGGTAAGGTCGAGGCGTGCAGCGCTACGACCCGTCGACGGCCCTGATCGTCGTCGACGTCCAGAACGACTTCGCCGATCCGGCCGGGTCCCTCTCGGTCGCGGGTGCCGCGGCGATCCTGCCCCGGATCAACGCCGCGATCGGCGACGCGACTCGCGCCGGCGCGGCCGTCGTCTACACCCAGGACTGGCATCCGGACGTGACGCCCCACTTCGCCAAGGACGGCGGGATCTGGCCGGTCCACTGCGTCAAGGAGACGTGGGGCGCGGAGCTCCACCCGGACCTCGCCCTCGTCGATGAGGCGCCACGCATCCGCAAGGGCGCCAACGGCGAGGACGGCTATTCCGGCTTCACGATGCGCGACCCGCTGACCGGCGAGTCGACGCCGACCCCGCTGGACGGGCTCCTGCGGGAGCGAGGGATCGAGCGGGTCGTCGTCTGTGGCCTCGCGACCGACTATTGCGTCAACGCC
>JBPYEM010000178.1:0-7846 GCA_051985205.1 Candidatus Limnocylindrales bacterium
CCGTGGCGCTCTCGACGAGCCCGTCCGGACCGACGAGGGCCCGGAGCGTCTCCACGAGGAACGCGGGGACCTCGAGCGTGGCGCGGTCCGCGTACGTTTTCCAGCCGACGACGCCCACGCGGCCGCCCGCCCGGACGCCTTCGTTCTCGAGAATCTCGGCCAGCGGCCGCGATCGGTCCCGGGGCTGACTCGGCAGGCTCAGGTCCTGGAGGAGATGCCGGCGCATCCGGAGCGGTGCCGCCCCCGCCATGCCCCAGCACTCGTTGCCGACGAGGATCGCCGGCTCCGCGTCCGTTCCCGTGACGACGAGGAGAGCCTCCTCGAACCGGGGGTCGAAGCCGGTCAGGAACGAGATGGACGCGCTGTGCTCGCGATCCGCATACACGACGACGACGTCGTAGCCACGGCCGGCCATCCGCTCCCGGAGTGCGGCGACGCGATCCGGATACCGGCTCGATGGAAGCTCCGGGCGGGCCTCCGGCTCGCCGAACGTGGGCACGCCGATCTCCGCGAGGCGTGGTTCGCGCAACGTGACGGTCACGATCCGGCTCGGCTCACGGCCGCGCTCACGGCCCCGCTCACGGGCCCGGAGGCGTCCATGGCTGGGCCGTGCCGGTCGCCCGGTCCACCACGACGAATCGGTTGGCCGGGACGTCGATCCAGGATCCGACCTCGCCATCCGGCCACGTCACCCGGATGGATGCGGTCTGCGCCCCGCCGAGCCCGACGTGGGTCCAGCCCAGCTCGCCGCTCGCGTGCCCGCCACCGACCGTGATCTCGCGCTCCGACACGGTGTCGCCGACCCGCGTCTCGAGCCAGGCGCCGATCGCGTCGCGGTTCGGGCCGGGCTGGTTCAGCCGGACTCCGAGCCATGCGCCCATCGCGGCCGGGGCATCGGCCGTGCCGGCGCCGACGTTCCGCCAGATCCGCGGCGGCGTCCCGAGATTGCCCTCGACCAGGTCGAGCAGGCCGTCGAGGTTGAGATCCGCCAGCACCGCCCCGCGCCCGAGGTCGTAGCTCAGGACGCCGGCCCGATCGGCGCTCTCGACGAACGTGCCGTCCGCCTGGCCGAGGAGAAGGTTGCTGGGATCGCGCGTCGCGAAGCCTTCCTGCTCGCGGACGTTGCCCTTCGAGACGAAGAGGTCGATCAGCCCGTCGTTGTTCACATCCTCGAAGGCCGGGTGCCAGGCGGTCGAGGGGAGGGGATCGCCCCCGGCGAACGGGCGATCCGCGAGCACCCCACGCTTGAGCCCGATGTCGCCGTAGGTCGGCTGGCTCGGACCCGCGGTCAGCGTCTGCAGCCGGTTCGCGCCCTGGCTCGTGAGGTAGACGTCCGGATAGCCGTCACCGGTCACGTCGTAGCTCGCGATCCCCATCCCCTCCACGTTCACGGTTCGCCAGCCGTCCGCCTCCGTGTAGAGGCGGGGAGCCACGCCGGGATCCATTCGCCAGAGCTGCTCTTCGCCGTCGAGGTAGTAGTGCTCGTCATTGCTGACCCGGAGGTCACGGCGGCCGGAGCGGGACCAGTCGCTGAACAGCATCGACAGCGCACAGTAGCCGGGCGCGAGGGTCAGCGGAGGCCCATACCGCGGCGCGACCGTCGACCCGGGTGCCGGCCGCAGGAGCTCGTTCGGGTCGCAGAGATGGTGCGGATCGGTCGCGGCCGGGTCGACGTAGTTGCCGAACGCGAGCGTCGGCAGGGCGTTCGTCCCTTCCCAGGTCGCCGCGAACGCCATCGTCGACGCGTCACCGCCGTCGATCCCCCAGCGGTCGTTCGCCGCCGCGAACCGGCAGCCTCCCAGACCACGGAGGACGACGTTTCCTCCGATCCGGAGGACTACGAGGTCCGTGATGCCGTCGCCGTCGATGTCGATCGGGTAGGCGCCCGTCACGCTCGTCAGGTCGGTCGTGGGGCTGGGGAGCGGGTGAAACCGCAGCGCTCCACCGATCGCGCTGTCGTTGTGGAACAGGGCAGCGGGATGGACGCCCCCTGCGACGTACAGCTCGTCGCGACCGTCGCCGTCGCAGTCGAACGCTGCCAGGCCGCCACCCGTGAAGTAGGCGAGCGGTCCGTCGTAGGTGATCGCGATGCCCGCCGCGGCCGTCTCCTCGACGAATCGGGGCGGACCGAGCGCGCCGCCACCGCGAACGAGGAGGTACCCGCCGACCGCGCCGCCGCCGATGACGAGTGCGACGATCGCGGCGACGACGAGGAGGAGGGCCGGGCGACGTCGAACCGCTGCCACGCCGCCGATGGACGCGTCGACCCGCGTCGCCTCAGACCGCCAGGCTGACGCCGGCGACCGCGCGGGCAGACCGATCGAGCTCGACGAGCGTCGCGACATTGCCACGGCTGAACGCGAGGTCGACACGGGGTGGCGTCCCATCCAGGACGGCCGCCTGCAGATCGTCGACCTCGGAGCGATAGTCGTCGACCGACTCCACCTCGACGGCCTCTTCCGTGTCGCCGCGGAGGATCCGGAGGCTGGGTGGCGGCCCGTCGGGCGTCGGCAGGAAGGGGTGATCGACCACTAGCGTGGCTTCGCTTCCCACGACCTCGATCCGCTCGCGGCCGGGCGCCCCGAATCCGCTCTCGAAGTGAGCGACGAGGTCGGATGGGAAGTGCAGCGAGCCGACGAACGCCCGGTCGACACCCCGCTCGTCGAACCGGGCGAAGCCCGCGGTCGCGTCTGGCTCCTCGCCGGCGATCCGTCGCGACATGCTCACCGGATAGCAGCCGACGTCCCACAGCGATCCACCACCGATCGTCGGGTCGATCCGCGGGTCGTCCGGGTAGTCGAGGAGGAACGAGAACGCACCGCTCACGACCTGCACGTCGCCCAGGGCGCCGGACCGCGCGATCTCGAGGACGCGCAGCGTCTGGGGGTGGTGGAGATACATGAATGCCTCGACCGCGATCCGGTCGTTGCGGTGGGCCGCGGCGGCGATCGCGTCGATCTCCGCGATCGTCAGTGCCAGCGGCTTCTCGCAGAGCACGTGCTTCCCGGCATCGAGCGCCCGAACGGTCCACTCCGCGTGGAAGCCGTTCGGGATCGCGATGTAGACGATGTCGACGTCCGGATCCGCGAGCAGCGCCTCGTACTCACCGTACGCGACCGGTGCGTGATGGCGTTCGGCGAAGGCGTCCGCCCGCGTCGCATCCCGGCTGGCGACCGCGTGGAGCCGGCCGCGGGGGTTGTCCACGAGGGCCCGGGCGATGCGTGGCGCGATCCGGCCCGGCCCGAGGATCCCCCATCGAGCGACCCCTCGGCCGCTCGAGCCCGGCATCGTCATGCCGACTCCTCCTGCCGACTCCTCCCGTGCGAGTCGCGATCGACGCGGACGCTCCCCACGGGCGCGATCCGGATGGTACAGTCCGCGACGCCGAGCATTTGAGCAAGAGGATCACAAATCCCGTGACGTTCGGTCGGGAGGATGTCGGCCTCCGCAGCGAGTCCGTTCGGCGCGCGAACCTGAGCGCGATCGTGCGCACCCTTCACGATCGTGGCCCGCTGTCCCGCTCGGAGCTCGTCGCCCGGACGGGACTCACCCGAAGCGCGATCCGCGGCCACCTGGGAGAGCTCGTGGCCGGCGAGATCGTCTCGGAACGACGAGGCGAACCCCTCGGCACGCCCGGCCGGCCCTCCCCGCTGGTTTGCCCGGAGCCGGTATCGGCCGTCGTGCTTGCCCTCGACATCGAGGTCGATTCGCTCGCCGCGGCCCTGATCGGGCTCGGTGGTGAGGTCCTCGAGCACGTCCGGGTGGATCGGCCCCGGGAGCACTCGACCGTCGCCGCGATCGTCGACGACCTGGCGGACCTGGCCGCCGCGGTCCGGCGTCGCCGGCAGCCGCCGCTGACGGAGATCGGCATCGGCGTCGCGGTCGTTGGGATCGTCCGTCGTGCCGACGGGCTCGTGTCGATGGCGCCGAACCTCGGCTGGGTCGACCAGCCGCTCGGCGACCAGCTGATCCGGGTCTTCGGCGACGACCTCCCGATCGCCGTCGCGAACGAGGCCGACCTCGGCGCGCTAGCCGAGGTCCGTCGAGGCGTCGCGGTGGGTGCCGACCACATCCTGTTCGTCTCGGGCGAGGTGGGTGTGGGTGGCGGTCTGATCGTGGACGGCCAGCCGTTCACGGGTGTGGCCGGCTACGGCGGCGAGATCGGGCACATGCCCGTCCGCGCCGACGGTCGGGACTGCCGGTGCGGCGCTTCCGGTTGCTGGGAGACGGAGGTCGGGTCGATGGCCCTGCTCCGGCGCGCCGGTCGGTCGCCTCGCGGTGGTCGGGCGGAGATGGATCGGCTGCTGGCCGACGCGGCCGCCGGCTCACCGGAGGTCCTCGCCGCGCTCGACGAGACGGCTCGCTGGCTCGGCCGTGGCCTCGCCGGCCTCGTCAACATCCTGAATCCGCGCCTCGTCGTCTTCGGTGGTCTGTTCGGACGGATCCATCCGTTCGTCGCCGGGATCGTCGACGCGGAGCTCGACCGGGGTTCGCTCGCGGCGCCACGGCGGCTCGTCCGGACGGTCGCCGGCTCGCTGGGTGCCGAGGCGCCGCTGCGGGGCGCGGCGGAGATGGCGTTCGAGCCCTTGTTGGCCGACCCGGCCGTGTGGATTCGACCACGCGGCGCGGGCCTGTCCGGAAGCCCCAAGATGACCTTGAGGAGGGTGGTAGCCTAGCGCCGACCCAGCGATGCGAACGCAACGCCACCGGAGCGGCGACTGCCACCGGGGCGCAACGTCATCCGTAGGAGGAGAGGACCACATGATGGGTCGAAGGCTGGCGGCCGTCGTCGCGGGCGCCGCGGTGATTCTGGGCGCCTGTAGCAGCAGCACGCCGAGCAGCGGCGCCGGTGGGTCCGGCGGCACAGGGAGCGGCTGCACCGTCGGCGTCTCCTGGAACAACTACTCGCAGGAGCGCTGGAAGAAGGCCGACGAGCCCGCGATGCAGAAGGCGATCGCGGCCAAGGGCGGCACCTACATCCGGGCCGACGCGAACGACAAGGCCGAGCAGCAGACCACGGACATCCAGACCCTGATCAACAAGGGCGCCAAGGTCCTGATCGTGCTCGCGAAGGATTCCGAGGCGATCAAGCCGGCGATGGCCGACGCCGAATCGAAGGGCGTCAAGATCATCGCCTACGACCGGCTGATCGAGGACCCGAACACCTTCTACATCACGTTCGACAACAAGAAGGTCGGAACGCTGATGGCGCAGACGCTGATCAAGCTGGTGCCGAAGGGCAACTACGCGATCATCCTCGGCGCCGACACGGATCCGAACTCCGCGTTCCTCCGCTCCGGCATGACCGACGCGGGCATCCCGAAGCTCGGTGAGACCAGCCCCGCTGGGATCAAGGTCGTGTTCGAGAAGAACACGGACAACTGGGATACGACCAACGCGAAGAACAACATGGAAGCGGCCCTCAACCAGAACCAGAACAAGATCGACGCGGTGCTGTCGGAGAACGACAGCATGGCCACGGGCGTCGTCCAGGCTCTCCAGGCTGTCGGCCTGAAGGTCCCGGTCACCGGCCAGGACGGCGACACCGCCGCGCTGAACCGGGTCGCCCTCGGCACGCAGGCCGTCTCGGTCTGGAAGAACGCGTTCGCCCTCGGCGAGACCGCCGGGGACATCGCGATGCAGCTCTGCGCCGGCACCGCGATGAACGCCGTCAAGGCGCCGAGCGACCTCCCGGCGGCGGCGGCTCCGGCCTCCGTCAACGCGGCGGCGTTCCAGACCCCGAAGGGCAACAGCGTCCAGTCGATCGTCCTCACCCCGACGGCGATCACGAAGGACAACCTGAAGGACACCGTCGACGCGGGTTGGGTGACCAAGGAAGCGGTCTGCGCCGGCGTCCCCGCCGGTTCGGTCCCGCCCTGCTGATCCTCGTCAAGGCGTAGTTCGAACGACCTGCTCCGCGGTCCCCGCGGGGCAGGTCGACTTTGTTGTTGCGCACCGGAGCTGACGGGCCAGGAGGCTGGGGATGACAAGTGTTGCCGGCACCGCGCCAGGCGAGTCGGCGCCGAGCGCCTGGGCGCGGATCTCCGCCCTGATCCGGTCGACGGAGGTCGATCTCCGTCAGTTCGGGATGGTCCTGGCCCTCGTCGTCATCTGGATCGGGCTCGGGATCGCGGACCCGACCATTCTCCAGCCGGTCAACTTCATCACGTTCTCCGTCCAGGCGGCCGGCATCGCGGTCCTCGCGACGGGCATGGTCCTCGTGATCGTCTCCCGGAACATCGACCTGTCGGTGGGCGCCGTCGTCGGGTTCATCGGGATGTTCTACGCGGAATTCATGGCCCACTTCCTGCCCGAGACGATCGGCTTCCCGTTGAATCACCCGCTCGTCTGGATCATCGCGCTCGCGGGTGGGACGTTGATCGGGATCGCGATCGGGGCGTACCAGGGATTCCTCATCGCCTATGTCGGCATCCCCTCGTTCGTCGTGACCCTGAGCGGGTTGTTCCTGTTCCGAGGGCTGATCTGGCAGCTGAGCGGCGGCACGACCGTCGCCCCGAACGATCCGACGTTCAACCTCATCGGCGGCGGACCGCAGGGCTCGCTCGGCGGGATCTGGGCCTGGGCGCTCGGGCTCGTCCTGTCCGTGGCGGCCGTCGCGCTCCTCCTCAACGCCCGTCGGACGCGCCGCAAGTACGGCTTCCCGCTTCGCCCGATGTGGGCCGAGGTGCTGATCGCCGTGGCCTCGGTCGCGGTGATCCTGCTCGGTGTCTACGTCGCCAACGCGTATCACTGGCCGCCCGGCCTCGCGACGCAGTACGCCCAGGCCCACGGGATCACGGAGCCGCCAGGCGGCCTTCAGATCGAGGCCGGCATCCCCATCCCGCTGCTGATCGTGGTGGGGGTCACGATCTTCATGACGTTCCTCGCCACTCGGCGGCGGTTCGGCCGGGACATCTATGCCTACGGCGGCAACCCGAACGCCGCCGAGCTCGCCGGTATCAACACCCGCTGGATGATCCTCAAGACGTTCGTCCTCATGGGCATCCTCTGCGCGGTCAGCGCCGCGATCGCCTCCGCTCGCCTGAACGGTGGCACGCTTGATCTGGGAACCGGCTACGAGCTGTACGTCATCGCCGCCGCCGTCATCGGCGGGACGACCTTCGAGGGCGGTGTCGGCTCCATCCCGGGTGCGATCCTGGGGGCGCTCGTCATGCAGTCCCTGCAGTACGGGCTCAGCTTCCTGGGCATGAACTCGCCGCAGATCAACATGGTTCTCGCCGTGGTCCTCGTCGTCGTGGTCGGCCTCGACGCGTGGAACCGGCGGCGCGCGCGATGACGGAGGCAACTGCGATGACGGACACCGCGACGGCGCCGGCAGCGGCGCCCGCGCGCTCAGGGGCGCCGCTCGTCGAGATGCGGAACATCAACGTCGCGTTCGGCGGCGTCCATGCCGTCCGCAACGTCACGATCGACCTGTATCCCGGCGAGGTCGTCGGCCTCGTCGGCGGCAACGGCGCCGGGAAGTCGACCCTGACGAAGGTGCTCTCCGGCGCACAGACGGCCGATTCGGGCGAGATCTACGTCAACGGCGAGAAGGCCTCGATCGCGAACCCCCGCGACGCGAAGGTCTACGGGATCGAGTGCATCTACCAGACGCTCGCGCTCGCGGACAACCTCGACGCGCCGGCGAACCTCTTCCTCGGGCGTGAGCTGACGACGCGTCTCGGCAACCTTGACGACGACCAGATGGAGGACGCGACGCGGAAGGTCATGGGTCGGCTGAACCCCGCCTTCCAGCGTTTCACGACCCCCGTGAAGTCCTTGTCGGGCGGCCAGCGCCAGGCCGTGGCGATCGCCCGGGCCGTCTACTTCAACGCGAAGATCC
>JBPYEM010000179.1:0-6261 GCA_051985205.1 Candidatus Limnocylindrales bacterium
CGCGCCAGCCGATTCCGCCCGTCGGCGGCCACCCGTTGCCCAACAGCACCGAGCACCGGCGCAACCGGTTGTACCAATCCGGGGATGTCCGATACGGTTCCGCAGACGCGCGTGCCGGAGATGCCCCCAGCGAGCGGCCGCGCCACGGGAGGATCAGCGTGGCCATCGGCCGATCGAGCACTCATCGACCCCATCGTCCGTCCCTCGTCCGCCGCAGCATCGTCGCCGCAGCGACCGCGCTCCTGACCCTCGCTCTTGCGGGCGTCTGGGCGCCAGCCACGTACGCAGCCGGGCTGTCGATCAGCGGCACCGTCACGGCCCAGGGCGGCGCGGCCCTGTCCGGGATCACCGTCCAGGCCGGGACGATCTCCATCGGTGGATTCACCCCCGTCGGCGCGTCGGTCACGACCGCAGGCAACGGTTCGTACACGATCACGATCGCGTCGAGCGGCCGGTACGCCGTCCGGTTCACCGAGGCGAGCCCGCTCCATGCGGCCGGCTATTACAGCTCGAGCGGGCTGGTACCCGACGCGCCGAGCGCGACGCTGGTCAAGGTCGCCGGTGCCGTGAGCGGGGTCAATGTCGCGCTGCCCCTCACCCACTCCATCTCGGGCACGGTCACCGGGATCGCGAGCGCTCCGGTTCCGAACGTCACGGTCGACGCGCTGACCACGGCCGGCGCGGTCGTGGCCCAGGCGACCACCGCGAAGACGTCGGCGAGCGGCGTGTACACGATCAAGCTCGCGCCCGGGTCGTACAAGCTCCGGTTCACCGCTCCGGGCGTCACCTACCCCACCGTCTACTACATGACCAGCGGCGTCACGACGGATCTGTCCGCCGCCTCGACGCTCGTCCTCGGCAGCACGAACCTCGTCGGCAAGGACGTCCAGCTGCCGGCTGCGCGACACATCACCGGGATCGTGACGAACGCGTCCGCCGTCCCCGTCGCCGGCCTCAAGGTCAGCGCCGGCCTCGCGTCGGTGACCACGAGTGGCGCCGGCACGTACAGCCTCGCCGTCCCGCCCGGTCAGTACGCCGTGACGGTCCAGGATCCCGCAGACCTGCTGCCGTCGGGTTACTTCCTGTCGCCGGGCGGTCTGACGACGGACCCAAGCGCGTCGACCAAGGTCAACGTCACGGCCAGCGACCAGGTCGCCAACGTCCAGCTGCCGGCCGGCACGACCGTGTCCGGTGTCGTCACGAATGAGGCCGGCACGGCCGTTGCCAACATCGACGTCTGGCTGACGCCCGTCGGCGCGATCGACCCGCTGACCGTCGTGAAGACCAATGGCTCCGGCGCCTACACGATCCATGCCGCGCCGGGCTCCTTCACCCTGAAGCTGATGGACTCGACGGGGCTCTACACGTCGGGCTTCTTCCGGTCCGGCGTCACGGACAACTTCACCAAGGATCAGACGGTCGCGACCCACGTCGCGGTCGCCGCATCGCCGGTCGTCGTCGCGACCGTCAAGCTGCCGCTGTACAACACCGTCGACCGGCAGTTCGGCGCGGATCGCTACACGACCGCTGCCAACATCAGCCGCGGCACGGTTCCGTCCGGCGCCCCGGTCGTCTACATCGCCACCGGTCTCAACTTCCCGGACGCGCTCGCGGCCGCAGCCGCGGCCGGCCAGCTCGGCGGGCCGGTCCTGCTCGTCCAGCCGACCGTCATCCCGACCGTCGTGAAGACGGAGCTGACGCGGCTCAAGCCGGCCAGGATCGTCATCGCCGGCGGCACCGGCGTGGTGTCGGCCGGCGTCCAGACGGCGCTCGCCGCCTACGGACCGGTCGTCCGCCAGTCCGGCGCCGACCGATACGCGACCGCCGCCGCGATCAGCGCCGCCACATTCGCGCCGGGGCCGCAGGTGGCCTATATCGCGACCGGACTGAACTTCCCGGACGCGCTGGCTGCCGCCGCGGCGGCCGGTCGTCTGGGTGGGCCGGTGCTCCTCGTGACGCCGACCAGCATCCCGACGGTCGTCAAGACCGAGCTCACCCGCCTCAAGCCGTCGAAGATCATCATCGCCGGCGGCACGGGCGTCGTGTCCGCGAGCGTCCAGACCCAGCTGGCCGCCTACACGACCGGCTCCGTCATCCGCCAGTCCGGCGCTGACCGCTATGCGACCGCCGCCGCGATCAGCGCCGCCACGTTCGCGCCCGGCGCGCCGATCGCCTACGTGGCGACCGGCCTGAACTTCCCGGACGCGCTGGCGGCCGCCGCGGCCGCGGGCCGGCTGGGCGGGCCCGTGCTGCTCGTCCAGCCCAACGCCATCCCGACCGTGGTCAAGAACGAGCTCGCCCGGCTCCAGCCGGCACGGATCGTCGTGGCCGGTGGAACGGGCGTCGTCAGCTCCAGCGTCCAGACCCAGCTGTTCGCCTACCTCGGCGGCTGATGCCGCCGGCGTCGGCCGGTATCGGTGAGATTCAGCGGCGGCGTGCCGGACGGCACGCCGCCGCTCCTCGTCCCGGGCATCTCGATGGGTGACGAATTCGACACGATTCCTCGACGGAGGCGCGGTTGCCGGACCCGACGGTTCGGGTGACGATGACCGTGCGGCCGCACCGGCCGCCGGCACCGTCCGATCCGGGCGCGCCGCCGGCGCGACAGACCCAGAACGCACCACCGTGACCTCGAACCTCACCAACACCCTCAAGACCTGGATCCTGCTCGCCGCGCTCGGCGGGCTCCTCATCGCCGTCGGCGGTCTCCTCGGTGGCCGGAGCGGCCTCGTCGTCGCCCTGGTCCTTGCCGTCGCGATGAACGTCTTCGTCTACTGGAAGAGCGACACCCTCGCCCTCAAGGCGAACGGCGCCCGCGAGCTCCGGCCGGACGAGCTGCCACGGCTCCGCCAGATCGTCGGCGACCTCGCCAACCGCGCCGGCCTGCCGATGCCCCGTCTCTACATCGTCGACCGGCCAGAGCCCAACGCCTTCGCCACGGGTCGCGACCCGAACCACGCCGCCGTCGCCGTCACCGCCGGCATCCTCGACCTGATGGACGACCGCGAGCTGCGCGGCGTCCTCGCCCAGGAGCTCTCGCACGTGAAGACCCGCGACACGCTGATCGGGACGATCGCGGCGACGATCGGTGGCGCGATCAGCTTTCTCGCGCAGATGGCCCAGTTCCAGATGCTGTTCGGCGGCCGCGACGACCGCAACGGCGGCGGCGGGTTCGGCGCCCTGATCGCGATCATCCTCGCGCCGCTCGCGGCGCTGATCATCCAGCTGGCGGTGTCCCGTGGCCGCGAGTACGGCGCGGACCGCTCCGGCGCGCTGCTGACCGGCGACCCGGAAGGACTCGCCTCGGCGCTTGCGGAGCTCGACGGGGCCGCGAAGAGCCGGCCCGGTCCGCTCGACGTCTTCGGCCGGCGACGCCAGGGCCCGGCTCGCGGTGGATCGTCTCGCCAGTCACCGGCGCCGGCACCTGCGGCGAACCCGGCATTCGCCAACCTGTTCATCGTCAACCCGCTGTCCGGGCGCGACGTGAGCAGCCTGTTCTCGACACATCCACCCATCGCCGAGCGGATCGCGCGGCTCCGGGCGATGTCCCAGGGGGTCGTCGCGACCCGGCCCTTCTAGGTCTCAGCGTCCTCGACGAGCGACGCTCAACGGGATCACTCCCGAGCGTCGTCGCTCGCGGTTCGGTCCAGGAATCCATCAGCCCGCGGCCTGCGCGCCGCGGGCTGACGTTCGTTCGTCGTCGCGAGGGAGGCGCGACGACGCGGCGTATTCGAAGATGCGGGGATCGACGACTAGCGGCTGAGGTCGCTGCCGGCGAACCTCGAGTCAACGCCCCATCGCTGCGCGGCGATGCCGAGGAGCGCGAGGACGGCGACGAGGACGAGGACCACCATCGTTGCCTCCTTGAACTGTTTGGTACAGTGGACTAGGCCAACAATCTATTTGGACTAGCGCACTATGTCAATAGGACATCCGTCCAATCCCGACGCCGACGAACGACCGCTCGATGACCGGCCGCTCGATGACCGGCCGGCCGCCGGGCCGGGCGAGCTCGACGTCGAACGCGATTCGGACGTCCCGATCTCGACCCAGATCTACTGGCAGCTGGCCTACCAGATCGACTCCGGTCGGTTGCTGCCCGGCGCGCGTCTCGCGCCGGTGCGCGAGCTCGGTGCCGCCCTGCGAGTGAACCCCAACACGATCCGCGCGGTCTATCGACGTCTGGCGGATGCGGGCTACGTCACGAGTCGACACGGCGCGGGGACGCATGTCGCGGACCGTCCGCCGCAGCGGCGAGGCGCCGAGGCCCTCGCCGGGATCGTCGCGGAGATGCTCCGTCGGGCGGCGCAGGCCGGGTTCGGGGCGGACGAGGTTGCCGCGGCGGCCTTCGCGGCCGCCTCCGAGCGGAAGCGACCCGGCCCGAAGGTCCAGGTCCTGTTCGCGGAGTGCACGAACGCCGACGCCGGCTACGACGCGCAGCGGCTGACCGACGAGTTCGGCGACGTGATCGACGTCGAGGGGACGCTGCTGGACGACCTCCCGGATCGGCTGGATCGCTTCCACTACGACCTCGTCGCGACCTCGACGTTCCACGCCGACGAGGCCCAGGCCCTGGTTCATGGGCGCCTGCCAGTCGTTGCCATGCTCGTCGGCCCGGGCTACCTCGACCTCGTCCACGAGATCGCCGGGCTCCCGCCTGGCTCACGGGTCGGTCTCGTGTGCGCGTCCGAGCGCGGCAACGAGAACATGTCCGAGACGCTCGCGCTGTCCGGGACGACGGGCATCGAGCTCGTCGGCGCGACGATCCAGGACGATCGGCAGGTCGATCTGATCGACCGGACGGCCGACGTGATCCTCCTCTCTCGCGAGGCGATCGCGAACGGCCTGGAGACCCGGTTCGACCGCCCGGAGCGGCTCCGCCGGTGGTCGTACGAGTTCGACCCGGCCGGCCTGGAGCTGCTCCGTCGATCGGTCGAGCACGTGATCGCGACACGACGGCCGGAGGCCGTCGTCGCGGGCTGATCCCTCCCGCTCCCCGGACGAGCATGACAAACTCGGCCGATGGAACGGATGCCCTTCCTCGGCGAGACGCTGGAGCGGCTGGACGTCGCGGACCTCCCGCCGCCGACCGGCGCCCTGCCGCCCGCCGCCGCGCGCCAGATCATCGCGGCGCTCAACCGCGAGACCGAGCCGGCAGCGCGTCAGCCACTCCCCGGTGAGCTCCTCGCTCTCAGCCTGCTCCACGAGGTCGCCCACCTCGCGATCGATGCGGCCGCCAGCCGGCAGCGCGAGCTGAGCTTCGACCGCGCCCTTCCGGTCGTCCGTGAGGAGGCCGGCGCGGCGCGGACGACGACGCTGCTGCGCGCCTTCGCGGCGGCCTTTCCCGGCCTGGAGGAGACCGCGGCCGATCGCCTCGAGGACCTGCTCCTCGTCCATCTCGCGAACGCGAACCCTGCGGCGACCGCACTCCAGCCGCTCGTCGACGAGCGCGGCCTGCCGGCCCAGCCGCTCGAGGCGACGCTCGCGGCGCTCCAGCGGTACCTGGATTCGATCCGGCTCAGCGACGGCGGGGGGAGCGGCGTCTCGCTCCTGGAGCTGCTCCGCGAACCGGCCCGGGCCGCTCCGGATTCCCTCGCCGGACAGCTGCGCTTCGTCCGCGACCGATGGCGATGGCTGCTCGGCGGAGCCCTCGATCGGTTGACGGCGCAGATCGACCTCGCGATCGGGATCCTCACGGAAGAGCAGGTCGGCCTCCATCGCCGCTTCGGCGGCGGGCTCGCCGGCGGGGGAGCCGAAGCACCGTCGTTCGCGGGCGCGGAGCACGAGACCGAGCGCTTCTCCGAGGACCGGGAGTGGATGCCGCGCCTCGTCCTGATCGCGAAGAGCACCTACGTCTGGCTCGACCAGCTGTCGCGTCGGTACCAGCGCGACATCCACACCCTCGATGCGGTGCCGGACGAGGAGCTGGCGTCGCTGGCCGAGCGCGGGATCACCGGCCTGTGGCTGATCGGGCTCTGGCAGCGTTCGCGGGCGTCGGAGCGGATCAAGCGCTGGCGTGGGAACCAGGAGGCGGTCGCGTCGGCCTATTCGCTCGACGACTACCGGATCGCGGACGACCTCGGCGGCGACGAGGCGCTCGGCCGGCTCCGTGAGCAGGCGTGGCGACATGGCGTCCGGCTGGCCAGCGACATGGTCCCGAACCACATGGGCATCGACTCGCGCTGGGTGATCGACCATCCCGAGCGGTTCATCGGCCTGCCTGCGCCGCCCTATCCCGCCTATCGGTTCGAGGGCCAGAAC